>JAKSBY010000075.1 GCA_022360855.1 Sphingomonadales bacterium
CGCATGGAGAGCTTCGAGGGCGTTCCGGTCTGCATCGCGTCCAATATCGAAGCCGTTCAGAGAACCCTCGAAGCCGAGGGGATCGCCTTTATCGGCCAGGGCGAGGCGTCCGCGCCCGCCGGCCCCGGCGTGCGGCTGAGGGAATAGTCTTCAGGTCCGCCTCATTCGCCGGCGTAGTCGTTCATGGCGCCGGCCATGCGGATGTCGAGCTCGGTGACGCCGCCGGCGTCGTGGGTGGCGAGCACGACCTCGACCCGGTTGTAGACGTTGAACCATTCCGGGTGATGGTCCATCTTCTCGGCCAACAGCGCCGCCCGGGTCATGAAACCGAAGGCGGCGTTGAAATCCGCGAAGCGAAAGGTCTTGGCGATGGCGTCGCGCCCCTCCACATCCTGCCAGCCGGCAAGCCCGGCGAGGGCTTCGGTGCGCGCCGCGCCGCTGAGTTTCTCAACCATTCTCCGTCTCCCATGGCATAGTGGCGCATCATGACGCGTGACCAAGAGTGGGACGGGCGCACCGCCCCGTCAATCGCCGATTTCGAACGCATGGCCGAAAAGGCCCTGCACATGATCCCGCAGGCGCTGCGCCGGCATGTCGACGGCGTCGCCATCCGCATCGAGAATTTCCCGTCGCAGGAGATTTGCGCCGATATGGGGCTGCCGTCGCCCTTCGACCTCCTGGGGCTTTATCAGGGGGTGAGCCTGACGGAGAAAAGCGTCTTCGATGCCCCCGAGGCGCCGGACATGGTGTTCCTCTACCGCCGGCCGATCCTCGATTACTGGTGCGAAACCACCGACACCCTGGACGCCATCGTCCGGCATGTGCTGATCCACGAAATCGGCCACCATTTCGGCCTCTCGGACGAAGAGATGGAGGCCATCGAGCGGGAGGCGGAAAAGTCGGCTTCGGAGTCCTGAGCGGCACCACACCCTTCGACGAGCTCAGGGCGAACGGAGTTCAATTCCGTTCGTGGTGAGCTTGTCGAACCATGAACGGTCGCCATGACCCGTGCTAGACAACCGCGAGAATCTCTTCGACATACGCCGTCACCACCTGCGTTGCCGGGCCGTGGCGCGCTTCGGCGAACAGGCTGTAGCCCTCCGACGGTTCGAGATTGAGCTCCACCGTATGCGCCCGGCCGAGGCTGCGCGCCTGGCTTACGAAGCCGGCGGCGGGATAGACGTTGCCCGAGGTGCCGACCGAGATAAAGAGGTCGGCCTCGTAAAGCGCGCCCTCGATCTCGTCCATGTAAAACGGGATCTCGCCGAACCACACGATATTCGGCCTCAGCGCCGGCGCTTCGTTGCACATCGGGCACGGCGTGGTCTGCTCGATATCGCCGTCCCAGCGGCGCACGATATTGCAGGCGCGGCAGCGCGCTTCAAGAAGCTCGCCATGCATGTGGAGAACGTTTTGGCTACCGGCCTTCTCGTGCAGGTCGTCGACATTCTGGGTGACGACCAGGACCTTGCCGTCATGCTCGGCTTCCAGCCGCGCCAGCGCCTCATGCGCCGCGTTGGGCCGGGCGTCCCTAAGCCCGCGCCGCCGTTCGTTGTAGAAACGTTGCACGAGCTCGGGGTCGCGCATGAAGGCTTCGGGCGTGGCGACGTCCTCGACCCGATGTTCTTCCCACAAGCCGTCATTGTCGCGGAACGTTCTGAGCCCCGATTCGGCGGAGATCCCGGCGCCGGTGAGAATGACGATGTTGCTGTAACGGGGCACGGCGAAGCTCCTTCGAGGCACCCTCCTTATAGCGGCCCAAAAACTTGCGGGAAAGCGCTCTCCGCCGTTTCATGATGACCCGCGAGCGCCTATAGTGCGGCCCGGGCGTAGCAAGCGGGGGAGTCGGGCTCCATGATCGGTGTGTTGTTTGTGTGCATGGGGAATATCTGCCGTTCTCCCATGGCGGAAGGCGTATTCCGCCACAAGGCCGAGGAGGCCGGGCTGATCGATCAGGCGACGGACGGCCTGATCGTCGATTCGGCGGGCACCATCGGCTACCATGCGGGCTCGCCGCCGGACGACCGCGCCATCCGCGTGGCGGCGCGCCACGGTGTCGATATCTCCGGCCAGCGCGCGCGAAAGGTCGAAGTCCATGATTTCGAGAATTTTCAGTACATCCTCGCCATGGATAACGAAAACCTGACCTATCTTCGGGAACGCGGGCCGGAAGCGGCACATGAGCGGCTGGGGATGTTCCTGGCCTACGATCCCGACTTCCCGATGGACGAGCTGCCCGATCCCTATTACGGCCGCGAGGCCGACTTCGAACGCTGCTACGATCTCGTCAACCGCGCCGCGTCGAACCTGCTGCAAACGCTGATCCAGCGGCATTTTCCGGACCATATGTGACCGACGCGCTCGCCGACCGCATTGAAGATGCCATCGGCCGGCGGCCGGCAGCGATCACCGCTCTGCACGGCGGCGACATTGCGGCGGCCTCACGTGTCGAGCTGTCGGACGGCACGCGGCTGGTCGCGAAAACCGCGCGGGGCGGCGGACCGGCCACCGGCGACATCGAGGGGCACATGCTGCGCTTCCTGGCGGAACGGTCTGACCTGCCGGTGCCGGCGGTCCTCCACGCCGCGCCCGATCTCCTGATCATGGAGTATTTCGAGGCCGGCGGACGCCTGACCGGCGCCGCCGAGCGCACCGCGGCCCGCCACGTCGCGGCGCTGCATGGTGTCACAGGCGATTCACACGGCCTCGCGTTCGATACGGTGATCGGCCCGCTGCCACAACCCAATCCGCCGACCGGCGAGTGGCTCCCCTTCTTCCGCGACCATCGCCTGCGCTACATGGCGAAGTTGGCGCATGATGCAGGGCGCCTGCCGCCGTCGACCTTGGACCGGGTCGACGCCTTCGCCGACAAGCTCGCGGATTTCATCGGCGCGCCCGAGGCGCCCGCGCTCCTGCACGGCGATCTCTGGGGCGGCAATATCCTGGTGGGTCCGGACAGTGAGGTCGCCTTCATCGACCCGGCCATCTATTTCGGCCACCCCGAGATGGACCTGGCGTTCATCACGCTGTTTTCCAGCGCCGGCCAGGATTTCTTCGATGAATACGCCCACCACCGGCCGATTCAGCCCGGCTTTTTCGAAGAGCGCCGCGACATCTGCAATCTCTGGCCCCTCCTGGTCCATGTGCGGCTGTTCGGCGGCTCCTATGTGAGCTCGGTAGAGCGTATGCTCGGCCGCTTCGGGTGCTAGCCGTCGAAGCTGGCGACGATGTCGTATTGCGCGCCGGAGTGCGACAGCGTGCTCTGGAAGAGGTGGAAGGCGTCGACCTCGAAGGCGGGCGTCCTGAGGCCGGAATGGGCGGCGACATAATCCACGACGCGGCCGGCCCTGGCGCCCTTGAGCCGCGCCAGGGTCACATGCGGGGTGAATTTGCGCTCGTCCGGTGGGATGCCGCCGGCCCTGAGCGCGTTGTCGATCTTCTCGTGCAGAGACTTGAGCGGGCCGGCCGGCTTGGCGGACGCGTAGATGACGCGCGGCTTGGACGGCTTGCCGAAGAATCCGCACGCTTCCAGATGCATCACAAAAGGGACGTGACGCACCGTGCCCAGCGCCTCGAGAGCCGCCTCGCCGACCTGCTCCTCCACATCGCCGATGAAGCGCAAGGTAAGGTGCATCTGCTCCGCCGACTGCCAGCGCGCGCCCTCGACTCCGCCCGCGCAGCCAAGCAGCGTCTGCTTGATGGCGTCCGGCAAATCCAGGCCGACGAACAGGCGAATCATGCGAGCGGCCTACCGGGCCAGCAATCGGGCAACCAGCGGGCCGATCCTGTCGACGATGACGGCGACGCCCGCGCGGTTGGGGTGGATGCCGTCCGGCTGGTTCAAATCCGGCTCCGCCGCCACGCCGTCAAGGAAGAACGGGTAGAAGGCGACCCCGTAGGCATCCGCAAGCTCCGGAAAGATGCCGTTGAACTCCCGGCCATACTCCTCGCCGAGATTGGGCGGCGCCAGCATGCCGGCGAGCAGGACCGGCGTGCCACGGGCCTGGAGCGCGGCCAGGATGTCGTCCATATTCTCCCGCGTCAGCGCCGGGTCGATGCCACGCAGCGCGTCGTTGCCGCCGAGTTCGACGATGATCAGGTCCGGCTCGTCCGGCGGCAGGGAGGCCAGCACCCAGCCGAGCCGCGATCGGGCCCCGGACGTGGTGTCGCCGGAAACCCCGGCATTCTTGACCTCGACCGCAAGGCCCCGGCTCTCAAGAAAAGCCTGAAGCTGGGCCGGGAAGGAGGCATCGGGATCGACCCCGAATCCGGCCGTCAGGCTGTCGCCGAAGGCCACGATCGTCATCGGCCCGCCGTCATCCGAACGCACGGCGGATGCGTAAAGCAAAGACGGCAGCAACACGGCGAGTTGGGCGAGGCGCTTGAAGGACACGGGCAAAACGTCCATATCGGTACGATAAACGACAGCGGGTAAGTCTCAACAATGGTGTCTGAAACGCCGATTATCAATCTGAAATCCGTCCACCTTACCCTCTCCAGCCGGGCCGGGCCCGTGCATATCCTGCGCGGTATCGATCTCGCGCTCGAGGCCGGAGAGACGGTCGGCATCGTCGGCCCGTCGGGTTCGGGCAAATCCACCCTGATGGCGGTGATGAGCGGGCTGGAGCAGGCGAGCGCGGGCGAGGTGGTGGTCGACGGCCACGATCTCTCGGCCATGAGCGAGGACGAGCTGGCGCTGCACCGGCGCGAGCGCATCGGCATCGTGCTGCAGTCCTTCCATCTGATTCCGACCATGAGCGCGCTGGAGAATGTCGCCGTGCCGCTCGAGTTGGCCGGACGGACGGACGCCTACGACGTCGCGACCCGGGAGCTGGAGCTTGTCGGCCTCGGGGAGCGGCTGGACCATTATCCGGCGCAGCTTTCCGGCGGCGAGCAGCAGCGCGTCGCGCTGGCCCGCGCGCTGGCGCCGAACCCGGCCATCCTGTTCGCCGACGAGCCCACCGGCAATCTGGACGGCGCCACCGGCGAGGCGATCATCGAGTTGATGTTCGACCTGCACGGCCGGCGTGACACCACCCTCGTCCTGATCACCCACGATCCGGCGCTGGCCGGGCGCTGCGACCGGGTCATCGAAATGCTGGACGGGCTGATCGTCGCCAACCGATCCGGCGGCCGGGATCAGCCGCAGTTGCGCGCCGCCGAGCTCGGCTAGGCGCCATGGGTCTGATCCAGGAGACGCGCTTCGCCCTGCGCTTCGCGCTCCGTGAGGTGCGCGGCGGACTCAAGGGCTTCCGCGTCTTCCTCGCCTGCCTGACCCTGGGCGTCGCTGCTATCGCCGGCGTCGGCACCCTGACCAAGGGAATCCAGGCCGGGCTGCAGGAAGAGGGGCAGGCGCTCCTCGGCGGCGATATCGAGATCCGCACCCTGCAACAGCCGGTAACCGCCGAGCAGCGTACGCATTTCGCCACGGCCGGCGACGTCTCGGAAATGTCGCGGCTGCGCGCCATGGCGCGGGCCACCGGCAGCACCAACCGGACCCTGGTGCTCCTGAAGGCGGTGGACGACGCCTATCCACTTTACGGCGAGCTGAAGATCGAACCGGCCCAGCCGCGCCCGGGCATGCTGGCCAGGAGCGGCGCGCATTGGGGCGCGATGATCGACCCGGCGCTCGGCCGCCGGCTTAACGTGGACCTGGGCGACGAGCTGAAGATCGGCAACGCGCTCTTTACCGTGCGCGGCTTTCTCGCCTTCGAGCCCGACGGCAGCAACGAGGGGCTGGAGATCGGCCCCACGGTGATGGTCCACCGGGCCGCTATGCCCGACACCGGGCTGGTGCGCGTCGGCAGCCTGATCAACTATCACTACCGCATCCGCACCGCCCCCGGCTTCGACATCGACGGCTGGCGCGAAGACCTGGCCGCGCGCTTCCCGGAAAGCCGCTGGCGCGTGCGCGACCGCTCCAACGGCGCGCCCGGCGTGCGCTTCTTCATCTCCCGCATGGGCATGTTCCTGACCCTGGTCGGGCTCACCGCGCTCGTGGTCGGCGGGGTCGGGGTCGGCAATGCCGTGC
>JAKSBY010000620.1 GCA_022360855.1 Sphingomonadales bacterium
CCAGTCGCGCGCCCGGTTGAGCGCGTCGAGCTGCTCGTCAAACGGCATGCCGGTGTTGGCGTGATGGGTCAGCGCGGTAAAGGTGACCTCCGAATGCAGGACGTTCTGCGCTGCCTGGCCGGCGAGGAAGTCCCGCGCGATGAGCTCGATGTCCTCCGGCGTGCGCAGGCACCGGCAGATCGTCATATACACTTCGACGAAATGCGGGAAATCGGTGAAGCGATACCACTCCCCGAGCCCGGCAACATCCGCGGCCGGCAGGGTCACGCCATTGCGCGAGGCCAAGCGCAGCAAAGTCTCCGGCCGGATCGAGCCCTCAAGATGGACATGCAACTCCACCTTGGGCATGGCCCGGATAGCCCGGGCCGCTTCCGTGTCGCTGCCTCCCTGCATCATAAGATCAAAATATAAAGATATCTTTATATAAGGCAAGAGCTACGTCCCGGTTGACCGAGCAAAGAAAATCGGCGGCCCGTGAGGGCCGCCGACCCGATACCTTCAGTGGGGTAAGGGGATCCTGTTTACCAGCGGAGAGCTCCGTCGGAGAGCCGGATCAAGCTACATCCTTTCTGGGTTGTGCGCCGTGCCGTGGCCGGCCCGGCGCCTTCGGTCTGGTATGCCGAAACCCAACATCTCATACCGCCCCTTCTCCGCATCACACGCGACACTAGGGAGTGTGTAGTTAAAAATTTATAAAAATGAAAAATAATGGGGCAATTTTATTATGAGCGTCGGATAGTTGTATTTGATATATATTTCATGCGTCATAACAATTACCGCCTCTATATGTACTTTTATTTTATTTTTCTACCCTAACTATGTAAGCGAGCCGAGACACGCTGAGGTTGGGGAAGCCGACCGTTGAGCAGCATCGATCTCGGACGCTGCGGCTACGACGTCTACTAACCACAGCGACTATTCCGCGGTGACCTCGACGGTCTGGCGGGCGATGACCCGCCGGCCGCCGAGCACGTAGCGCAATTCATAAGTCCCCGGCTCGTCGGGCGCCGTCAACTCCGACGGCGAGCCGCGCCGGGCGTATTTGTAGTTGGTATACGCATTCGCCGCCGCGCCGGGCGCGACGATGGTGATGAAATCCCGGCGGTAGGCGGGCCCGGTCCACTGAGCATTGAACGTGCCGCCCGCAGCGATGGAAGGTGGGCCGGAAATGCTAACCTCCACATCCGTGACGGTGATCGCCCTACGCGCCACGACTTTTGCCGAATCGAGCACGTAGCGCACCTCATAGGCGCCGGGCTCGAGCGGCATATTGATGCTCGCGGGGCTGCCATTCCTCGCGTATTCGTAATCCGTGTAGCCGTTCTCGGCGATGTCCGGCCGCGTGACGGTGATGAAGTCCCGCTGTTCGCCGGGGCCTGTCCAGCCCACCGAAACCGTGGCGCCGACCGCGGCGGTGTCCGGGGCGTCGAGCGTCGCCTCGGCCGGCGTTACCTTCAAAGTCTGGCGCGCGATGACCTTTTGGCCACCCTGCACATAGCGCCATTCATAGGTGCCGGGCTCCAGCGGCACGCGCAGGCGGAGCGGGCTGCCCTTGCGCATATAGTCGTAGTCCGTGTAGCTGCGCTCGCCGGCCCCGGGTTGGGTGACGGTCAGCCAGTCCCCTTGCCCGCCGGGCCCGGTCCATTCAACGTCGTGCCGGGTGCCGGCCATCGCAGTCTCGGGCCCGGTGACGGTGGCCTCGACGGCGCTCACCTGAATGGCGCGCCGGGCCACGACCTTGGCGCCGGCCTGCACGTAGCGGAGCTCATAGTCGCCGGCCTCCAAGGGTGCCTTCAGCTTAGCCGGGTTGCCCTGGCGGGTATATTCGTAGTCCAAATAGGCGCGCTCCCCGGCATCGGGCTTGACGATGGTCAGCCAGTCGTCGTTGTAGCCGGGGCCGGTCCAGGCGACCTGAAACTCGGCGCCCGCCGCCACGGTTTCCGGCGCCGTCAGCGTGGCCTCGGTGGCCTCCGCCGTGATCGGCACCCGCGCCAGCACCCGCGCCGGTCGGCCGAGCACGTAGCGCACCTCATACGCGCCCTCATCGACCGGCAGGCGCAGCTTCAGCGGATTTCCCTGTCGTGTATACTCATAGTCCCGATAGGCGCTCGGCGAGGCATCCGGCGGCGTGATCGTGACGTAGTCGCTCTGCCGGTCCGGCCCTTCCCAATAGACGATGATCTCCGAGCTCACGGGCGCGGCGCCCTCGGGGATCGTGCGGACCGAGGCCTCAAGGGCGAATTCGAGCGCGATGGTCACGGTCTTGTTGGCGCCGGGCCTGAGCGCGACGCCCCTCGTGTCGCCTTTCAGCCCATCCGCCGGACGCGCGACGAAAATGTCGTAGGCGCCGGGCGGCAGCTCAGCCTCGGCGACACCGGCATCCGAAGCCTCGAACAGCACCGCGCCGCCGCCGGCCTGTTGCACGGTCCATTCGAGGCCGCTTTCGATCAGCGGACCGCCGGAAAGCTCGGTCGCCCGCAGCACGACGCCGGTGGTGCGCACCGGCTCCGGCGCCTTGACCACCGTCTCCTCCAACGCGCTTGCCAGCTCGGCGGCGTTGGATGCGCTGAGATAGCGCCCGCCGGTATTCTCCGCCAGGCACTGCAGTTGTGTCCGGTGCTGCTCCTGGCCGATGTCGAAGCCGATGACGTGGGTGGTAAAATCGACGCCGAGCTGCTCGAGCTCGGTGCCCAGCGCGCAGGGGTCGACATCGCAGGTCTCCTCGCCGTCGGAGACCAGGATGACCGTCGCCTTGTTTTCCGTATAGCGCAGCTTCTCGGCGGCGAATTTGACGGAAGCCGAAAGCGGCGTCTTGCCCTTGGGGTTGAGCTTGGCCATGGCCGCGGAGATATCGGCGCGGGCCGTACCGACCGCTGCCAGCTCTTCGATGTCGCCGCAGTCGCCCTTGCGGTTATGGCCGTAGGCCACCAAGCCCAAGCGCCGGTCGGCGGGCAAGTCGCCGAGCAGCTCGTTGATCACCCGCCGCGCGACGACAATCTTCTCCTCGCCTTCGAGCCGGCCCCACATGGAGCCCGATGCATCGAGCACAAGGATGGCGTCTTCGGCGGCGCGGGCCGGCGTTCCCGCCACCGATACCGCCCAGACAATTGAGATTGCCAGCGAAATGCGCGCGAGCATGGCCCGATCTCCCTCCCCTAAGTCCGACCCGGACCCAAGTGTAATCCACCTGCGGCGCAAAGTCTGCCCCGGACGGAAGGGAGCCCGGCCGCTCAGGCCTCCATGGCCGGCATGCCGGCGGGATCAGGCATGGTGGAGAAGCTAGGGAGGCCGGGGTCGATATGGCTCCAGGAGACGGCGCGGTCAGTGTAGACCACCATCTGCGGCCGGAAGACCTCGGGGTCGTCGAGGCTGGAGGCGCGCACGAAGACCATGCCCGGCATGCCCGAATTGGTCGAATAGACCGCCGAGCCGCAGGTCGGGCAGAAGCCGCGGGAAACAATGTTGCCGGAATCGGCGGGCTTGTCGAAAAACCGGATCTCGCCAGTCACTGCGAAACCGGCTTCCGGTACCATCATATGGCTGCAAAAGCCGGTGCCCGAGGATTTGCGGCAGTCAACGCAGTGGCAGTGTCCGCCACCGCCGGCTTCCGGCCCCTTGTAACGCACGGCGCCACAGAGGCAGCCGCCTTCGAATCCAGCCATCGTCTTCCTCCTCCGTTGAATTTAGTTGTAATATGCAAGCGAGTTTAAGAGATCGATTGCGTTTTGCAAGCTAAATTTCTAGACTCTCCACCATGGTGACCACGACCCCGCCCTGCCGCCAGTCCGGCTGCCCGATCTCCTTCTCGCTGGATATTTTCGGCGACCGCTGGACCTTGCTGGTGCTGCGCGACCTGTTCATCAACGGCAAGCGCCGGTTTCAGGAGCTGCGTGCCTCGGACGAGAAGGTCGCCTCCAACATCCTGGCCGACCGGCTGAGGCGGCTGGAGGCGGACGGCATTATCGTCAAGACGCGCGACCCGGAAGACGGCCGCAAATTCCTCTACACCGGCACCGACAAGGGTCTGGCACTCTTGCCTGTGCTCCTGGAGATCGCCGCCTGGGGCGCCGTCCACGACCCCGACACCGCGGCCCCGCCGGACTTCGCCGAACGCTTCTTCGCCGACCGCGCGGGCGTGACGGCGGAATATTTGGACCGCCTGCGGCAAAGGACAGCTGAATGAAGCCCATTACCAAGGTCTGGATCAGATATGTCCTGGGGCTGCTCGCGGTCATCCCGATCATGGTGCCCGTCATCTACGTCGTCACTCAACTTGCCGACTATATCGCCTTGGCCTACGAACCGGGATTCGTCCGCTGGGCGCTGAAATTTCTTCTGGCTGCCGTAGCCATCGG
>JAKSBY010000685.1 GCA_022360855.1 Sphingomonadales bacterium
GATTTCGGATGAAGGCGACGGCGAGACGCTCAACGTGAATGTGACGATGGGCTCGAACTTCGCCGACGACAGGGGCAACGCGGCGCTCTTTGTCGACTACTACGACCGAAAGACCCTGTTGGCCAGTGAGCGTCCGCTCACGGCGGTCGCGCGTGACGATATCGGCGCCCCCGCCGGCTTCATCGAGCTCGGTTCGAGCCGTATTCCCGGCGGCCAGATCATTCAGCCCAATCAGGTTCTGCCTGACGGTTCGATGGCAAACGCCGTCGGCTTCATGCCCGATGGAACCCCGGTCGCCAACCCGGACTCGTTCAACTTCCAGACGACGAACTTCATTCAGACGCCGCTGCAGCGCTTTCTGATCCACGGCCAAGCCAACTATGAAGTCAACCGGCACTTCACCGGCTTCATGGAGTTGACCTATTCGAACAATCAGGTCGACCAGCAGCTTGCGCAGGACGCCAACGACATCCCCGACGGCGGCGATGCGCCCTTGTTCGTGCCCTATATGGAGAACCCGTTCATAGCCGACAATGCGGTGCTGTCTGCGTTCCTGGGCGACAACTTCGACCAGGGCACGAATCTCGACGCGGTCGCCGGCGACGGCATCGCCACGATCCCGGACTTCCGGCGCCGCATGACCGAAAACGGCCCCCGCTTCGAGGACCGGGTCTTCAACAGTTTCCGTGCCATGGTGGGCGGATACGGCGAGCTTCCCGATTTCGGGTTTGGTCAGAACTGGAATTATGAGTTCTTCTATTCATTTGCGACCACCAACCGGACGAGTATCCTGAACAGCTTCACCTCGGACCTGCGTATCCAGCAAGCGGTCAACGCGACAACGGATGCGGAGGGCAATCCGGTCTGTATGGACCCGAGCGGCGATTGCGCGCCGATCGGCCTGTTCGGCGAAGGCTCGATTTCGGAAGCGGCGCAGGCGTTCATTGCGCCACAGGCCATCGAATCCGAAGATACGGAGCAGCAGATATTCAACGTGTCGTTCACCGGCGAGCTGGCGGAATTGGATGCTGGTCCGCTGTCGGTTGCGTTCGGCTATGAATTCCGCGACGAGGAAGCCAAGAACGAGCCGGACCTGTTCCTACAGACCGGTGAGTTGGGCCCGGGTAACGACAACGACCCGACCGAGGGCGGCTTCCAGTCCTCCGAAATCTTCGGCGAAGTGCTGATTCCGGTCCTGGCGGACAAGACCTTTGCCAAGTCGCTGAATATCGAGGGCGCTATCCGCGTCGCCGATTACGATACGGTCGGCACCACGTTCACCTATAAGGCTGGCGGCGATTGGACCCCGTTCGAAGGATTCCGCATTCGAGGCCTCTTCCAGCGGGCCGTGCGGGCGCCGAATGTCAACGAGTTGTCCCAGGGCAACTCCGCGGATTCGCCCTCTTTCAGCGATATCTGCAGCGCGGCGCAGATCAACGAAGGCGCGGCGGCGGGCTTCGGGCTGTCACTGGCGCAGCTTCGGGACCTGTGTATCCAGCAGGGGGTTCCGGCAAGCCAGGTCGGCATATTCGTCGCCGACTCCCAGGTTCTGGCGATCACCACCGGCAACCCGAACCTGACGGAAGAGACGGCGCGCACGGCCACGATCGGCTTCGTGTATACGCCGGAAGCGATCCCCGGTCTGTCGATCACCGCAGACTACTATCGCATCAGGGTTGACGACGCCATCGACGACGTCAATCTGCAAACCGTCCAGAGCCTGTGCGCGCAGGACTTCGCCGCGAGCGGCACCATCGCCGGCAGCGTCTTCTGCGACGCGATCGTCAGGAGCCCGATCAACGGCGCGATTTCCCGGATCGTGCAGCCCCGGCTGAACCTGGGGTCGGAGTTCCGTGAGGGCATCGACTGGCAGATCGACTATTCGTTCGAACTGGCCAATCTGCTGCCGTTTGGCGGCTTTGCGGTTGACGGTGCGACGATGCGCTTCTTCCAGGCCGGTAACTACACCTTGTCGAACGAGACCTCCCCGATCGAGGGCGAGACCATCGATTGTAACGGTATCTTCGGCGGCGGGTGTACCGGGCTCGGCGACTTTGCCCAGCCGGTCTGGCGCCTCAACAACAATCTGGATTATGCCGTGGGCAAGTTCTCGGCGCGTGTTCAGCTTCGCATTCTCGGCAAGCTGACCAACGCCTTCATCGACGACTTCGATGATCTGGGGACGCCCGAGACCGGCGTTGAGGGCTACCTCGACATCGCCTTCAACTACGACGTTACGGAAAACATCCAGTTGTTCGCCGGCGTTAACAACGCACTCGACAACGAGGCACCGCTGTTGGGCTTCGGCTTCACGGGCCGCGGCGGTGGCGCCGATGCCAATACGGATCCGTCGCTGTATGACGTGATCGGTCGCGTCTTCTTCTTTGGCGGGACCTTGAACTTCTAATCGGGAACAGCCGTAAAGGCCGGTCGCCTCCGGGCGGCCGGCCGGCCGCCCGGCGCGGCACCATGACCTCGATCCCCCTCCTTTCTATTTGAATTTTATCCGCGATATTCTAGGCTCCGCGCGCATCTGCGAACGGACTTACCCATGACACCAAAGCAACACGCGCGCGTCTTCGGAGCCCTTGCAGCTATCCTGCTCGCGTGGTTGCCGGCGCCCGGCCTGGCCCAGTCGGAAGTCAGCCTGGAAACCTTGAAAGCCTGCCGCGCCGAGGCGACCGACGCGGCCAAGCTCGCCTGCTTCATGGCGGCGACCGCGGGCCTTGATGAGGTGGGCGCGGCCGAGGTCAAGGAGCAGACTATCGTGACGCCGGCGATCCTCGAAGAAAAGATCGAGGAAGCCCGGGCCGAGGAAAAGGCGGCGGAAGAAGCAGCGGAAGAAGAGCGTAAGGAGGCCGAGTTCGGGCTGGCGGAAGCCAAGCGGGATAAACGCAAAACCGTCGAGCTCAGCATCGTCTTCACCCGGCGCAGCCCGTCCAAGCGATGGGTTTTCGTGACCGAGGACGGCCAGGTCTGGCGGCAGGTCGATACCGACAGGATCCTGCTGCCCAAGGAAATGCCGCTCACGGCCACCGTTCGCAGGGCGCTTTTCGGCAGCTTCCTGATGAAGGTCGAGGGCGTCTCCGAGGCCATACGGGTCACGCGACTCGAATAAGCCCTGCTTTCACCAAGCGTCAGAGTCTTTTGGCCGGGCGCAATACTCGCGTCGCGCGGATGCAAGAGTGATTCGGAGAACCGATTTGAACCGCCGGGCTTACCAATAAATCCGAAAGTACCGGCGGGTTTTCAATTCTATATCTTTTGGGCAGTAATTATACCTTTCGGCCTAGCAACTTTTGTAGCCGTTCTTCAAATGTGTTGTTCGTTTGCAACAAGGATATAGAATTCTCGACCGAACTTCTTGCTCAGCGAAGCGTGAATGCTTGTCCTCGTTCGCGACGCCGTTCTAATTTTCCTCCCACTAAGACTATTAACCAGAACACATGTGAGAGAGGAAACGCATCGTGGCTATCGATAGGCTAAGAATGCGCCGCGCGCTCCTACTGGGAAGCGCGGCAACGCTCCTTGCGGTTTCGTCCTCGGGCACTGGTTGGGCCCAGGATGATGAAGAAGACGACGAGGGTTTGGACCAAGTTATTATCACCGGCTCGCGCATTCCGCGCGCCGACCTGGTCGCCAACAGCCCGATCAACGTGGTCGACGCCGAGGAGTTCGAACTCGCCGGCAACGCGACCGTAGAGCGGGTGCTGAACCAGTTACCGCAGGTTGTGCCGACGGCGTCGAGCCAGTCCAACAACCCGGGCGCCGGTTTTGCCACCATCGACCTGCGCGGTCTCGGCAATCAGCGCACCCTGATCCTGGTCAACGGCCGGCGCTGGATACCGGCGGACAACTCGGCCGGCTTCGGCGGTTCGGACGTGAACACGATCCCGAGCGCCATGGTCGAACGTGTCGACGTGGTCACCGGCGGCGCCTCGGCGGTGTATGGCTCCGACGCCATGGCCGGTGTCGTCAACTTTATCCTCAAGGACGACTTCGAGGGCCTCGAGGTCGGCTCCCAGTTCGACATCACCGAGAAGGGGGATGGCGAATCCTGGCAGATCTACACCCTCGCCGGCACCAACTTCGCCGACGGCCGCGGCAACATCACCGTCTTCATGGAGTATTACACCCAGGCAGACATCCAGGCCCGCGACCGCGTCTTCACGGCCTTTGACTGCGACGACGGCGCCGGCGACACGGCAACTCGCGGTGAGTTCACCTGCGGACCGCCCGGTGGTGACAGGCTCGACGTTCTGCGCCGCGGTGGCTCCAGCCGTATTCCGGAAGGCCGCATCTCCGGCGGTGGATTCGACGTCGATTTGAATCCGATGACGCCGAATGTTGGGTCAATCCTGTGGGAGGCCGACGGAACGGTCCGAACGCGCTCCAGCGTGACGGACGTGTTCAACTTTGCGCCGTTCACCAATATTCAGATCCCATTGGAACGCTGGTCGATCTCGACGGATACGACTTACGAAATCGCCGAGGATATCCGCTTCTATGCGGAAGGCACATTCGTAAACTCGCGTTCCGACGGACGGTTGGCGCCGACACCATTGGCCGAAGCGCTGAGCATCTCGATCGATGACAACCCGACGACGACCGCGATAGAAGGCAATCCCTTCCTGACCGATCAAGCAAAGGCGGTTATCCGGACCAGCAATAATTACGACGCGACAACCGGCGAATGGCGCGGCAGCCTGTTCCGCCGCATGCTCGAATCCGGCGACCGCGTCGAAAACTTCACCACCAACGCCTACCGGTTCGTGGCTGGCTTTGAGGGTGAGTTCGGCAATGGCTGGAACTGGGACACCTACTACATGTTCGCCCGGACCGAGCTGACCGATCTGCAGGAAGGCAACATCCAGCTTTCCAGGGCACAGCAGTCGCTTTTGCTGGAGCAGGACGACGACGGCAACTTCGTCTGTCAGGACACGTCCGGCGGCTGTATACCGGTCAACTTCTTCGGCGAAGGCAACGTGACACCGGAGATGGCGAATTTCATTACCATCAACAGCCTTGCCGTCGGCAACGTTCAGCAACAGGTCGCTTCGGCATCAGTAACCGGTGATCTGATAGAGGGGCCGGCGGGCCCACTGCAATTCGCCTTCGGCGGTGAATGGCGCGCCGATGGCGCCACCTTCACGCCGGATCCGGTGGCCGCCAGCGGCGACATCGACGGCTTTAACGCCGCCGGTGATCCCCTGGATGGCTCCTTCAACGTGTGGGAGGTGTTCAGCGAGTTCTATGCCCCGGTCTTGAGGGACAAGTCGTTTGCCCAGCTCATCTCGCTCGAAGGCGGCCTCAGGTGGTCCAACTATTCGACCGCCGGAACCGTCTGGACTTTCAAGGGCGGTGGTGAATGGCAGGTGATCGACGACATTCGGTTCCGCGGCCTGTTCCAGCGGGCGGTACGTGCGCCGAATATCAACGAGCTGTTCGGACCGCAGGTCAACGGCTTCCCCGGAGTCGACGACTTCTGTGATGCTGACGAGACGCCGGTTGCCAACGGCCTGCGCGATCTGTGTATCGCGACGGGCGTGCCGGCGGCCTTCTTCGCCGGCGCCGAGAGCACCTTCGAGCAGGAAGACCCGCAGGTTGAGGCCATCCTTGGCGGCAACCCGAATCTCGAAGAGGAGCGCACCAACACCTGGACCATCGGCGCGGTGATCACGCCGACCGCCGTTCCGGGCCTGTCGCTTACGCTCGACTGGTACAACATCCGGCTCGACGGCGCGATCTCTCAGTTCGGCGGCAGCGTGCAGGGCATCTTCGATCTCTGCGCCCAGGCCAACGACATCAACAACGAGTTCTGCCAAGCGGTCCAGGCCGGGCGGCGCGCCGACGGCAACACCGAAGGCATCTTGTCGTTGAACGAGAACGTCTCAGCCATCGAGACCCGCGGTCTTGACGTGAACCTCAACTACGAGTTCGACATGGCCAATATCGCCAACTGGATGGCCGGCACCATGAACGTCAGCTCGGCATTCACCTATGTCGACACGTTCACGGTGTTCCCGACGGATATCTCCATTCCGGTCGAATGCGCCGGCAAGTTCGGCGGCGACTGCGGCCAGACCTTCAGCGGCTATCCGACGCCCGACAAGCGGTCGGTGACCCGCTTGAGCTGGCGCCGGGATGCGTTGCAGGTGTCGCTGCGCTGGCGCTGGACCGGCAAGCTGGAGGATACCAACGAATCAGCGGCGATCCCCGAGGTCGGCGGTCAGCACTATTTCGACCTGACGGGCACGTACAATATTACGGATACAGTGCAGGTTCGCCTCGGTGTCGAAAACCTGACCAGCAACCGGCCGCCGCGCGTCGGCAACAGCCAGACGGACGCGAATACGCTCGTCCCGCTGTTCGACGTGCTCGGCACGCGGTTCTTCGCGGGCGTGCGGGCCAACTTCTGATCCGCATCACGCGATCATCCAATCAACGAGCGGCGGCCTTCGGGCCGCCGCTTTTTATTCGGCCGGGATCACGTCGAAGGCGATGGTGGTGCGGTGCTCGGTGCCGGCAAAGGGAACGGTTCCGTGGAACATATAGGACGGGAACAGGACGAGCGTTCCGACCGCGGGCGCGATGAGCCGCTTGATCTCCTCGCGCTCACCGAGCCCCATATTAGTCTCGCCGAATTTGATCCAGCCTTCCTGACCCTGACTCTCAGGCAGCGCCACGTAGTAGGCCGACGACAGCCAGCCCATGGAATGCAGGTGGTTGACGTGGAAGCCCTGTGACTTCAGCCGCACCGACCAGGATCCGGAAAACATGAACGCGCCAGTCTTGCGGCCGAGCAGGGGATGATCGGGGTCGTCGGGCATGTCGTCGATGTACTGACGGATCGCGGCTTCGATCGCTGACCTGACCTCCTGCACCTCCCTGATGTCGTGGCGAAACAGCGCGCCCATGGTCTGGGTGCCGCCGCGCAGCGTCTGATCCGCCGGATGCACCTTGGTCTGGTGCAAGGGGGTCAGCGCCGCATCGAGCGCCGCGTTGAATTCCGCGTGATCGCTGTAGCCGTCCGGCACCGGTACGGTGATCGGCCTGACGAAGCGCTCATAGTCGTTGAGCCAGACCTCCCGCGGGTCGCCCAGAAAGCGCCAGCAGAGGCCCTTGTAGGCGATGATCTCCTGGTCGAGGGGCCGCGCCTCCTCGCAGACCGCGAGCTGCGTCAGGGCCTCGTCGTAATCGCCGAGCTTAACTAAGAGCCGGGCAAAATCCTGACGGTAGGCGGTCGTGCCCGGGGCCTTCTCGATCGCCGAGCGAAACAGGTCCACCGCCGCCGCCATATCGCCCTGATCCGCTTTGACCTTGGCCAGGATATCCTCAAGCCGGGGGTCCGCACCCATGCGCCCGATCGCGTCCTCGATGATCTCGGTAGCACCCGCCGTCTCGCCCGTGCGCAGGAGACTCTTGGCAAACAGAACCGGCAAGTCCACCGACCGGGGCGCACGCTGCATGGCCGGGGGGATGGAGGCAAGGTAGTCGTCCTGGCGTCCCTGCTCCCAAAGCACCTTGCTCAGCGTCTCATGCGCCTCGACGTAATCGGGCTTGAGGTTGATCGCCGCATTGTAGCAGCCCACCGCTTCTTCAAAGGCCCCCTGATCCAAAAACGCATTGGCGAGATTGTAGTAAACCTCCGCCACGTCACGCTTCAAAGCCAGTGCCTGCTTGTAATGGCCGATCGCCTCACCGGGCCGGTCGAGCATCCGGCAGACGACACCGAGATTGTTCAAGGCCTCGACGTAGCGCGGATTGGCCTGCAGGGCTTTTTTCAGGCTCTCCTCCGCCTCCTCAAGCCGCCCGGCGTCTTTCAGGAGGCGGCCCTTGATGCCATGCGCCTTGAAGGCGCCCGCGTCCTCGGCCAGCGCACGGTCAGCCGCGGCCATTGCCGC
>JAKSBY010000544.1 GCA_022360855.1 Sphingomonadales bacterium
CCCATCGCCAGTACGGATGTGGTTGCCAATGCGCCAGTAAGATTTGTGACTTTCATCCCAATTTCCTCCCCAAGATTCGTGGCGTCTTAACGCCAGGAAATACACGCAGGCATCTCCAGTGGGCCCATTACCCAGGCTCTTCAATCAAACGGTCAAGAGACAGGCCGAAACCTCCCTCGAAACCTCTGCCGGTTCTCTTCTTTCGAGCCGCCGAAGCCCGGGCGCTCCCCGGCAACCTGTTGCCATTAAGACTATAATAGGACTCATATATAAAACACAACATATATAACATAGATGAGTTGATTCTTACAAAGATGTGTCGCAAAGAGCACAGCCGTGGGCAGCCGCCTGCTGCGGGCAACGTAAAGCTGGCCAGCTACACGATTCTCAGATAACTAATTATACTGTATAGTTTTTTGATCGGAGTGCGTCGGTCGGCGCGCCTTTGACTGCCTCATCCGACGCCCCGGCCGCATTGCCGGGCCAAGAACATATGTCATATAGCTCTGTTATAAGTTTATAACCTAGGGATCGGCATGACGGAAACGGCAGACCTTCTGATTATCGGCGGCGGCGTCAACGGCACCGGCATCGCCCGCGATGCGGCGGGCCGCGGGCTCAAGGTCGTGCTGTGCGAAAAGAGCGACCTGGCGGCGGGCACGTCGTCGGCCTCCACCAAGCTAATCCATGGCGGCCTGCGCTACCTCGAGCAGTACGACTTTCGCCTGGTGCGCGAATCGCTCATGGAGCGCGAGGTGCTTCTGGCCGCTGCGCCGCATATCATCTGGCCGCTGCGCTTCGTGCTGCCCCATCACGCGGGCCTGAGGCCGGCCTGGCTCCTGCGCCTCGGGCTTTTCATCTACGATCATCTGGGCGGCCGCAAGCGGCTGCCGCCGACACGTGTTGCGCGTCTGGGCAGCGATCCGGTCGGCGCCGCGCTGCGGCCGGAATTCAGCCGTGGGTTCGAGTATTCTGATTGCTGGGTCGATGACGCCCGGCTCGTTGTCCTCAATGCGCTCGACGCCCATGAGCGCGGCGCTGCGATCATGACCCATAGCGAGGTCCGATCGGCACGGCGGGAGAAGGGAGACTGGGTCGCGACCGTCACAGGGCACGACGGCCGGGAACGGCAGATCCACGCCCGCGCGCTCGTCAACGCCGCCGGCCCGTGGGTGGCGCGGATGCTGAACCGGATCACCGGCAATGGCCGAAACCAGCCGACCATCCGGCTGGTCAAGGGCAGCCATATCGTGACCGCGCGGCTCTATGACGGACCGCACGCCTACATCTTTCAGAACGCCGACGGCCGCATCGTCTTCACCATACCCTATGAGCGGGACTTCACCCTGATCGGGACCACCGACGTTACCTATTCCGGCGATCTCGACTCCATTGCCGTACTGCCCGAGGAGGTCGCCTATCTGACCCAAGCGGTCTCCGAATATCTCCGGCAGCCGGTCGCTGCGGACGACGTGGTCTGGGCCTATTCCGGCGTCCGGCCGCTCTATGACGACGGCAGCCGCAAGGCCTCCGAGGTGACCCGCGACTACGTGCTCGACCTCGACGCACCTGACGACGGCGCGCCGCTACTCTCCATCTATGGCGGCAAGATCACCACCTTCCGCCGGCTGTCCGAGCATGCTCTGGAAAAGCTCGCGCCGGCGCTCGGCGTGGCGGCCGGGGCCTGGACCCGCGGCGCGCGTCTGCCCGGCGGCGATATCGAAGACGCGGACTTCGACCGCTTCCTTGCCAGTATGTCCAAGGTCTATGACTGGCTGCCCGACGCGACGCTCAAGCGGCTATCGCGCGCCTATGGCAGCCGCATCGAACGTGTCCTCGGCAGCGCCCGCTCCATGGCCGATCTCGGCCGCGACTTCGGTTACGGTCTGACCGAAGCCGAGCTTGACTATCTCAAGGGTGTGGAATGGGCGGCATGCGCCGAGGACGTCCTCTGGCGCCGCTCAAAGCTCGGGCTGCATATGCCTCAGACCGCGCAAGACGCGGTCGCCGACTGGTTCGCGCGCGCCGCCTGAGGCGGCCGGTCCTAGGGCGTTATACGTATAAGCTGAAGCAGCTCTCCGTCGTTGCGAGAAGCGCCAGCGACACAGCAATCCATCATATTTCGGTGACAGTTACCTTTTTATTTTCCATTTAAAAACAATGGATTAAAAACCCATCCA
>JAKSBY010000359.1 GCA_022360855.1 Sphingomonadales bacterium
GAGCAGGCGGCGCCAGAAACCGGGTTTTGCTTCAACTCTATCCATCGCAGCTATCGGAGCCGGTTCGGCGTTATCAAAAAATCGCCGAATTCCACGTCAACAATGCTCGCCGGCGCGTTAAGAAATGTTTAAATGATGGCGCCGATTCGCCCATAAATCGGATTCCGCGCCCGATCCGCGGCCCGTCGATCGGGAACAAAAGAAGCACAAGATGTTGTTGTCGCCGCCTAACCCCCTACCCTATACTGCGGCGACCGCCGGCAAATAAAGACGATGACCCGAGACCCGATGGACGATCTTTTCGAACGAACGACGACCACATCGAGCAATTACTCCGCCAAGGACATCGAGGTTCTCGAGGGGCTCGAGCCGGTCCGCCAGCGGCCCGGCATGTATATCGGCGGCACCGACGAACGCGCGATGCATCACCTCGCCGCCGAAGTGCTCGATAACGCCATGGACGAGGCCGTCGCCGGCCACGCCAACCGCATCACGGTTCACCTGGAGGCCGACGGCACGTTGATCGTCAGTGACAACGGGCGCGGCATCCCGGTCGACAAACACCCCAAGTTCAAGAACCGCTCCGCGCTCGAGGTCATCATGACCACCCTGCATTCGGGCGGGAAGTTCTCGGGCAACGCCTATACCACCTCGGGCGGCCTGCATGGGGTTGGCATCTCCGTGGTCAACGCGCTTTCCGAACGGCTCGAAGTGGAGGTTGCGCGGGACCGCAAGCTCTACGCCCAGCGCTACGGTCGCGGCAAGCCCTTGGGCAGGCTCGAGCAGCGCGGCGAGGTCAGCAACCGCCGCGGCACCCGGGTCGCCTTCCGGCCCGACCCGGAGATTTTTGGCGAGCGGATCGCGTTTAAGCCGGCTCGGCTCTACCGCATGGCGCGCTCGAAGGCTTACCTTTTTCGCGGTGTCGAGATTCGCTGGCGCGTCGATCCCACATTGCTCTCCGACGGTGACGAGACGCCGGAAGAGGCGGTCCTGCATTTTCCCGGCGGCTTGGCCGGCTTTCTCAACGAGAGCCTGGCCGACCGCGCCTGCGTGACCGATGCCAATTTCGCCGGACGCGCGACCTTCGCCGACGGCAATGGCGAGGTGGAATGGGCCGTTGCCTGGCCGCGCTACGGGGATGGATTCACGTCTTCCTACTGCAACACGGTGCCGACGCCCCAGGGCGGCACCCACGAGGCAGGGCTGCGCCTTGCGCTGACCCGTGGCATCCGGGCCTATGCCGATTTGGTCGGCAACAAGAAGGCCTCGATCATCACCGGCGACGATATCCTTTCGAGCGCCTGTTCGATGCTCTCGGTCTTCATCCGCGACCCGCAATTCCAGGGCCAGACCAAGGACAAGCTTTCCACGCCCGAAGCCGGCCGGCTGGTGGAACTCGCGGTGCGCGACCATTTCGACCATTGGTTGGCGGGCGCGCCCGAGACCGCCAATGGCTTGCTTTCGTTCGCCCTGGAAAAGGCGGAGGACCGCATCCGCCGCCGCGCCGAGCGCGAGGTTTTGCGCAAAACCGCGGTGCAGAAGCGGAAACTGCGCCTGCCCGGCAAGCTGACCGATTGCGCGGCCGCCGGCGCCGAGGGCACCGAGCTTTACATTGTCGAGGGCGATTCCGCCGGCGGCTCGGCCAAGCAGGCGCGCGACCGTCGTACCCAGGCGATCCTGCCGATCCGCGGCAAGATCCTGAATGTGGCCAGCGCCTCTTCCACCAAAATCCTCGCCAATCAGGAGATCGCCGACCTTATCCAGGCCTTGGGCGCCGGCACCCGCGAGCGCTTCGAATCAAAGGCGCTGCGCTACGAGAAGATCATCATCATGACCGACGCGGATGTGGACGGCGCCCATATCGCGACGCTTCTGATGACCTTCTTCCTGCAGGAGATGCCAGAACTCGTGCGCGCCGGCCGGCTCTATCTGGCGCAGCCGCCGCTCTACCGGATCGCGCAAGGCGGCACCGTGCGCTACGCCCGCGACGACGCGCACAAAGACGAGCTCCTGGCGAGTGAATTCACCGGCCGGGGCAAGGTGGAGATCAGCCGCTTCAAGGGCCTCGGCGAAATGCCGCCGGCGCAATTGAAAGAAACCACCATGGATCCGGAAAACCGGACCCTGCTCAGGGTGGTCCTTCCGGAAGACTATGCGGACGAGGCCAAAACCAAACAGCTTGTAAGCGACCTCATGGGCAAAAAACCCGAACAGCGCTTCCAATTCATCCGCGACAACGCCAAATTCGTCGAAGAGGTCGACGTTTAGCGCATTTCGAACGCTCGCCATCATTGACTTGTCGGGGCATTCACCTATCCTGCCCGCACTCCGGGGCTGGCCCGGATGCGCCGTACGACAGTTTTGCCACACATACGAAAATGAGCTTTGAGTTTCTTGGTCTGAGCGAGGGCGTTCTCGGCGCGGTCGCCGACGCTGGTTATGTTGATCCGACGCCCATACAGGCGGCGGCTATCCCCGGCGTGCTCATGGGCCGCGACATTTTGGGGATTGCCCAGACCGGGACCGGAAAGACCGCGTCCTTTACGCTGCCGATGATCGATATCCTCGCGTCGGGCCGCGCCAAGGCCCGCATGCCGCGCTCGCTGATCCTGGAGCCGACACGCGAGCTGGCCGCCCAGGTGTCCGAGAATTTCGAGACCTACGGCAAGAATCACAAGCTGACCATGGCGCTTCTGATCGGCGGCGTTTCCTTTGCCGACCAGGACGCCCGATTGGAGCGCGGCGCCGACGTGTTGATCGCCACGCCGGGACGGCTGCTGGACCATTTCGAGCGCGGCAAGCTTTTGCTTTCCGGCGTCGAGATTCTCGTTGTCGACGAAGCCGACCGGATGCTCGACATGGGGTTCATTCCCGATGTCGAACGGATCTGCTCGCTGATGCCGCAGAAGCATCAGACCCTGTTTTTTTCGGCCACCATGCCGCCGCCGATCAAGCGGCTGACCGACAAGTTCCTGAACGAGCCCAAGGTTGTGGAGGTGGCCCGCCCGGCGACCGCGGCGGAGACCGTGGAACAGGCCCGGGTCACCGTGGCGGTGCGCGACAAACGCGCCGCGCTGCGTTCGCTGCTGGAAAGCGAGAACGTCAAGAACGCGATCATCTTCTGCAACCGCAAGAAAGACGTTGACGTTATCCACGTCTCGCTGAAGCGCCACGGCTTCGAGGCGGTCGCCCTGCACGGCGATATGGACCAGCATGAACGCATGAAAGTGCTGGCCGCCTTCAAGGACGGTGAAGCCAAGCTGCTTGTGGCCAGCGACGTCGCCGCGCGCGGGCTTGATATCGCCGCCGTCAGCCACGTCTTCAACTTTGATGTGCCGACCCACGCGGAGGACTATGTTCACCGCATCGGCCGTACGGGCCGCGCCGGGCGCGCCGGGCGGGCGCTGACCATCGGCACGCCGGGCGATGCGAAATACATTGCCGCAATCGAGAAACTGACCGGCCAGCGGATCGAGCAGATTCCGGTGAGCGGCGTGAAGTCGGCCGCGGCGTCCACAAAAGACGGTAGAAAAGACCGCAAGACGCCCGCAAAGGAGAAGTCAGGCGCGGCCGAAGGACCTTCCCGAAAGCCGAAATCCCGGGGCCGCGGAGAATCGGACCGCGGCAAAAAGACTAGAGAGAAAACCAAGGACAAGGGCGCGCGCGAAAAGACGCGGGTAGTCGGCCTTGGAGATCACACTCCGGGCTTTTTGTCGCGTCCCGTCACGCGTCAGTCCAAGCCGCAAGGCAAGAGTGGAAAGACGGCAGGCGACAAATCCGAATAGCGTGCGAATTCCTTCCGTCCCTTTACGGTTTCTTCAAATTACTGACACAAATTAGACTTCACCGAAAAAACGGGGGGCGGGTCTCCGAATGGGGCGGAGCGCGGCCGCGGATGTTTATTGTTGGGGTGAATTGATGTTTGAGCAGGACGTGCGCCAAGCCGCCCTTTTTGCGAAAAAGGCATTTGAGAGCATGGCGACCAACGGCGTTCCCGCAACGCCGCCGAATTATCAACTCTGGTATTCCTATCACGTTGGCCAGAACGCAGATCTCGTTGACGAAATCAATGCAGCTGCCAAGACCGGTCGCCCGGTTGATGGCGAGGCCTGCGCCTCGCTCGTGCAAAAATTCGTAGAGGTGGAAGACACTTCGGAGCTCGTCAGCGAAATCACCGACGCCATCGGCAGCGTCACCGACCAGGCACGCGATTCCTTAAAGCAGGCCGGCGAGGACGCCGAACGCTTCAGTGAATCGCTGGCTGGTTTCTCCGGCGAGGTCGCGGACCATAACTCCGATGGAGATCTGCAAAAGATCATTCAGAACATGATCGCCGAAACCAAGGAAATGGTGCAGCGGACCATCGAGCTCGAGACGCAGCTTTCGGAATCTTCTCAGGAGATCGCCAGCCTTAAAAGCGAATTGGAGAGCACGACCGCGGAGGCGCGGACGGACATGTTGACCGGCATCGGCAACCGCATGGCGTTTCAATCCTTCCTGGACAAGGCGGTCGCGGATGCCGAAGGCGGCAACGACAAGCTCTCCCTGATTATCGGCGATGTCGACCATTTCAAGAGCTTTAACGACCGCTGGGGCCATCCGTTTGGAGACCAGGTCTTGAAGCTGATCTCCTTCTGTATAGAACAGCTGGTGCCGGAAACCGGCCTGGCCGCGCGCTATGGCGGCGAGGAATTCGCTATCGTGCTGCCGGAGACCCATCTCGACGAAGCCGTTCAACTGGCCGAGCAGATTCGCCGCGACATTTCGTCGAAACGGATTCGCCGCACCGATAGCGGCGAAGATGTCGGCCAAATTACGGTGTCGTTCGGTGTCGCCCAGTTTTCGGAGGCCGACAGCAGCGACGACCTTATCAGCCGCGCCGATCAAGCACTCTACGATGCTAAGAACAGCGGCCGCAATCAGGTGAAGCGCGCCGCCTGACCGGCCAACGTCGGCCTCTATTTTTCTTTACAATTCGGCCTCCTGCCTCCTACGTTCCGCATCCGCTCGGGTGTGTAACGAGGAGGCACCATGCCGTATGATACGATTACCTTCGAAGTCTCGGATTCCGTCGGCCTTTTGACGTTGAACCGCCCGGACTCGCTGAATGCGATCAATTGGCCGCTGCTCGATGACATCGGCGCGGTGCTGAGCCTGATCGAAGGTGGCGAGAGCGGCGTCCGCTGTCTTCTGCTTACCGGAGCCGGACGTGGCTTTTGCTCCGGCGCCGATCTGTCGCGCGACGACCTCAGCGCCGTCGGGCCGGATCGGGATATCGGCTTGACGTTGGAGCAGAAGTACAACCCGGTATTCAAGCGTCTGCGCGCCCTGCCGGTCCCCTTGGTCACGGCGGTGAACGGCGCCGCGGCCGGCGCCGGCATGAGCCTGGCCCTGGCCGGCGACATTGTGATCGCTGCGCGGTCAGCCTATTTTCTGCAGGCCTTCGTGAATATTGGCCTGATCCCCGATGCCGGCTCCACCTATGTCGTACCGCGCCTGGTTGGCAAAGCGCGCGCGCTGGCGATGATGATGCTGGGAGAGAAGGTGCCGGCGGAACTCGCGCGCGACTGGGGTATGATCTACGAGGTGACCGAAGACGACGCATTAATGGATCGGGCGCGTCAAATCGCCAGCAGTCTGGCCGCCGGGCCGACCGTCGCGCTCGGCCATATCCGCACATTGATCAACGCGTCGTCGGGCAACAGCTATGCCGATCAGCTCGATCTCGAGCGCGCCATGCAGAAGGCCGCAGGCCGCACGGAAGACTTCGTCGAAGGCGTCTCCGCCTTCGCGCAGAAACGCAAGGCGGAGTTCAAGGGGCGCTAGGCCTTTTTCTTCTTCTTGGTCTTCTTGCGGGGCGGAATTCAAGGGCTCCTGAAGCGCTTTGAATCTATTTTGGTGACAGTTACCTTTTTATTTTCCAGTTACCTTTTTATTTTCAATTTAAAAACAGTAGTTTAAAAAAAGCCACGCAGAAAAAGGTAACTGTCACCAAAATAGCCTTTATCTGACCGTCTTCTTGGTCTTTTTGCGGGCCGCGCGGAGCGCCGCGCCAACGGCCATCTGCGACCATTCGAGCAAGGTCTCATCGTCGTCGAGCGCCCCGTCCGGCGCGGCATGGTAGGACATCACGCCCTTGACCCCCTTGGCCGTCTCGTAGGTGAACGGCTCAAGGTCCTCGGCTTCGAACGCCGCGCGGGTCTCGTCGTCGACCTTGAGATAGACCTGGTCATCAGCAACAATCGCGAAGAACAAGCCGTCACAATAAACCCCGGCGCCGCCGAACATGCGCCGCCAGGTGATTGAACCCAAGGGCTCGAGCCGCTCGGTGAGATAATCCATGAAGTCGCTGGAAACGGGCATGGTCAGTCCATCATGTTCCGGGTTTCCCGCGGCAGCCGCACGGTCAGCCCATCGAGCGCGTCGTTGATGACGATCTGACAGCCCAGCCTGGAGGTGCGCGTCA
>JAKSBY010000381.1 GCA_022360855.1 Sphingomonadales bacterium
AGCTCGTCTCCGGAGTAGGCGGAGACGGCGACGGGAACATCCTGAATCTGCTGCGACCGCCGTTGCGCCGTGACGACCAGCATTTCCACGTACCCATCGTTTGCGGACGTCGCCGTGTCTTCCGATGGCGAAGCGGTCTGCACGCGTTTTGCCGTGCCAGGAGCCGCCCTCACCCGGCTCTGGAGCATCCACCCTCGGGCAATGTGCCATCGATCGTCTCACAGCCGTTCCGGTTCGAAAGGGCGGTGCGGATTTCTCCGAAATAGCTCTTGATGCGCTCGGTTCCACGCGCCGTCAGGTCTACGATGATCCGACGTCCGTCGGCCGGATCCTTCGACCGGCTTATGAGCCCCGCCTTCTCCAGGTCTTCGATTCTTCTGAGGGCCGTGGTCTGGGGAACACCGGAAGCGATGCAGAGGCTCGATATATATACTTGCTTTCCTTGCGCCTTGGATTCCGCGAGATCTATCAGCATCTCGCGACATGGATCGCCGAAGAAGTGTTCCGGGAAGAACTTTGCCCGCAGCTTTCGTTCCAGGCTGAGGTAGCTGGTGAAACGCCCGGTGTCCGGAGCGGTCCCTCCGACTCTACGGGGTGATGCGCCTTCCGAATCCGCAGCTCCTGCCGTCTGTTGTGACAGTGCCGTGTTCTTGACGGTACGACGCAGGTATCGTTCCAGGTCAGCGACGACTTTTTTGCTGATGTCTTCGGCTAGATCGTCGGTCGAAGGCATGAGTTGATCTGGGCGCGGCGCGGCGCCAAAGTCTGCGATGGCTCTGTTGGTTCTGCGAACCAATTCGCGCGTGTTTATCGGCTTAAGAATGAATGCGGCGACTTGTCGGTCTATGGCCTTTAGCGCGGTATCGACGTCGGCCTGGGCCGCAATGATGATAGATTTGAAATCTCGGCAAGGCCCTGCGACGGCCGCGAGTTCGTCCAAGAGCGCGAAGCCATCCATAACCGGCAAATGCATTTCGGTAACGACAACTCTAACTTCCTTGTCGGCCTCGAAAAGCCGTATGGCCGTGCGTACATCGTTGGAGGCCAGTGTCGTATAACCCGCTTTGTTCAGAGCAGCTTGAGCCTCTTCAAGGCTATCAGAATCGTTGTCTATGACAATGACCTTGGCCAGCGGAAAGCCTTTCGATAATGGATCCTATCCATCCTGCTCGGTCTAATTTTTTGTGTCGGGTACGGCGGGTCGAACGTTGAATAAGGCACTATCCGGATTGGTCGGAAACGTCCATTTAGTCCATTTCGGATTATGTTGTCGGACTGGGCTTTTGTAGTTGGTCTAGGAAACCGGAAAGTTAGCCCAAAGATCAGC
>JAKSBY010000619.1 GCA_022360855.1 Sphingomonadales bacterium
GGCTTGAGCAGGCCGCTACGTCCGAGGCCGGCCGCGCCTATCTGGTGCTGACCGTGACCGCCGGCGTCATGGGACCGATCGACGTGGACGGCCGCACCTACCGCGGCATCATGCCGGCCCAGGCGGGCCTCAGCGATGCCGATATCGCGGCGGTGCTGAACTATGCCAAAGACCTGAAGAGCGCGGGGGCGGAGCCCGCCGGCACAGAGCCCTTCACCGCCGAGGAGGTCGCGGCCATACGCGCCGCCCATCCGGGACTAAACCCGCGAACGGTCCATGCGCTGCGCGACGGCGTGTTCGACGCGGCCGGGACGGAGACGCAAGAATGAAGGCGGCCTTCGCACTGTTCGTTCTTTCGGCGACCGCCGCCGGCGCGGCGGCGCTAGCGCCCGGCGTGGAGAGCCCGCAGCGCGCGCAGATGAACTGGATGCTGCATTGCCAGGGCTGCCACCGGGCGGATGGCACGGGCAATGAGGGCGGTACGCCGAACATGGCGGGCGATGTGGCCCGCTTTTTGTCCGTCGAGGGCGGACGCGAATATCTCATCCGCGTTCCCGGCATCGCTAACGCCGGATTGCCCAACGACCAGCTCGCGGAGCTCTTGAACTGGACCCTGGCCACCTTCGACGCCGAGCACGTACCGGCCGATTTCGTTCCGTTTTCCAAGGAGGAAATCGCCGCCGGGCGCACCAGACCTTATGTGAGCGAAGCGGCGGACGTTCGCGCCGCGCTCAGGGAGGGCTTCAAAACAAATTAGGGAATTCAAGGGAGGGATTTCTAATGAACCAACGACAAAAAGCTGCACTGGGCAGCAATTCCAAGCGGTACGGGCTGCTCACCGGGCTGACGGCCGCGCTGATGTCATCCACGGCGATGGCTCAGGACACCGAGGACGAGGAGGAGCGCGGCCGCGGCTTTTCCATCATGGAGCAGGTCACCGTGACCGCGCAGAAGCGCGAGCAGAGCGCGCAGGATGTGGGCATCGCCATCACCACGCTCACCGGCAACCAGCTCGATGCGCTCGGCTTCACCAACGCGCAGGAAGTCACGGCCATGGCCGCCGGCGTCAGCACGCTGCAGCCCAACGGCGAGGCCAACTACTCCATCGGCATCCGCGGCGTCGCCAACAACGACTTCACCACCAATGTGGAAAGCCCCATCGCGCTCTATGTGGACGAGGCCTATATCAGCCAGACCTCGGGCGCGGGCTTCCTGCTGTTCGACGTGGAGCGGGTGGAAATCCTGCGCGGGCCCCAAGGCACGCTGTTTGGCCGTAACGCCACCGGCGGCTTGGTGCACTACATCACGGTCAAGCCGAGCCAGGAGATCAACGGCTACGGCCGCATCACCTATGGCCGGTTCCAGGACCAGGGCGCCGACCGGGTCAAGTTCCAGGGCGCCTTCGGATTCCCGATCACCGACACCCTGTCGGGCCGCATCTCCGTGGCCACCCATCAGGGCGAGGGCTACGTGACCAACCGGCTGAGCCCGGAATCCGATCTCAACAACGCCAACGATTACGCCGCGCGGCTGCAATTCCTATTCGAGCCAAGCGAAACTGTGAGCTTCCTCGCCAATGTGCGCTATGCGCGGCAGGACATCCGCACCGGCTTCTTCGAATACGAATCCGCCATCTTCCCGACCAGCATGGCGACCCCCGGCGTCCCCAATCCGGACCTAGACGGCTATGTCGACCTCGACGGTGACGTCTTTGCCGGCGACTATGACAGCCCGGGCCGCAACGAACTGGAGACCGTGGGCGCCACCGGCACCTTGAATTGGGATGTAGGCTTCGCCGAGATCGTCAACATCATCGATTATCAGTCGGTCAAGCGCGACTATATCGAAGATTCCGATGCCTCGCCGGTCAACTACTTCAACTTCTTCCTGACCACCGACGCCCAGCAGTTCTCCGAGGAGTTCCGGCTTTCCGGTGAAACCGGCCGGCTGAAATGGGTCGCCGGGCTCTACTACCTGAACCTGGATATCGAGGACTCCAACGGCGGTATCACCATCGGCCTGTTCGAAGGACTTGCCGATGTCGGCTTTTTCGGGCCCGACGCCATCGGCGCCACGGTCGACGACTTGGGCTTCAACGGCATCCGCAATCCCTACACCATCGAGCGGGACTCATTCTCGCTCTTCACCCAGCTCGAATTCGAGGTCTCTGAGAGGATCAGCATTATCGGCGGCTTCCGCTACATCACCGAATCCGCCGACTACACTTACGCGAACCAGCTCGTCTTCTTCTCAGACACCGCGGTCAGCGGCCTCGCCGCCGACACCATCTTCGTCGCCGATGCTCTGCCGCCGGTGGTCACCGACCGCTCCGACGACGAGTTCGCGGCGCGCGTGGAGGTGGACTATCGGGCAACCGACGACCTGCTCATCTATGCGAGCTGGAACCGCGGCGTTAAGGCGGGCGGCTTCAATGCGCCGCTCCTGCCGTCGGAATTCGCATTGGAAGACGAGTTCATCACCTATGATCCGGAAAAGCTCGACGCCTTCGAGGCCGGCTTCAAATGGGACTTCCCCGAGGGCCGTGCGCGGGTCAACGGCGCCGCCTATTACTACGACTACCGCGACTATCAGGCCTTCTCGATCATCGGTCTGGATACCGCGACCCTGAACGCCGACGCCGAGGTCATGGGCTTCGAGCTTGAGTTTTCCGCCTCGCCCACCGAGGGCTTGGACCTCATCTTCGGTATTGCCTATGTGGATGCCGACGTCACCAACATCCCCGGCGTGACCATCGACGTGGAAACCTCCATCGGCACGGTTCCGGCGATCCTCCCGGGGGCCACGGTGAAACCGGTGCAGACTCCCGACTGGAACTTGAACGGCCTGATCCGTTACGAGTTCGGCGTCGGCAACGGCACCGTGGCCCTGCAAGGGGACTGGCAGTACCGCTCCGAGCACTTCTTCCAGCTCACCAACGTGCCGGCGGGAACCGAAGACGGCTACTTCATCGCCAACGCCTCGATCACCTGGTTTCCAGAAAATGATCAGTGGAGCGTGCGCGCTTTCGTCCAGAATCTTACAGACGAGGAATATCTGGTGCAGACCTTCGACCTCTCCGGTAACATCACCAATGGCGGGCTGTTCGGCCTGATCGAGCA
>JAKSBY010000440.1 GCA_022360855.1 Sphingomonadales bacterium
GCGCGGCGGATCTGGCGACGGGAAGCGGGCGAAGCCAATAGCTGGGCGGCCCGTCCCCTCCCGACCGAGGAAGACGTGCTGGCGCTTGCCTGCGATCCTGCCGGCCGGCTGTGGGTCGTCGGCTCCTTCGCGCTCATTCTGACGAGCGACGACGGCGGCGCCACCTGGAACGACCTCTCGCTCGGCGAGGACGTCATGCTGTCGACGGTTCTGTTCGTCGACGACACAAACGGCTTTATCACCGGCGAGTTCGGCACCGTGCTCAGGACCGGTGATGGCGGCGCGACTTGGGAGATGGCGCCCGTATTGCCCAACGAGTTCTTCCCGCAGACCGCGGTCTTCGAAACAGTGCGCGACGGCTGGGTCGCCGGGCTGAACGGCATCATCCTGCGCACCACCGACGGCGGCGAAAGCTGGGTCCGGGAGCCGACGCCGACGCGGTCGCCCATCTACTCCCTTGTGTCCCATGGCGGCACGGTCTTCGCCGCCGGCAACTACGGAACGCTGCTGCGCCGCGGGCCTGAGAGCTGGGAGCCGGTCAGTGCAACGCCGGTCACCTTCGGATTCCTGCGCGCTCTCTTGCCGCTGGCCGACGACCGCCTACTCGTCGGCGGCAGCGGCCTGCTCAAGGTCGTCAGCCTGCCGGACGATGCCGATCAGACCACGTCGGTCGCCCTCGTTCGCGGGGAGAAATCCTGATGTCGCGCTTCACCCATGTCCTGAGGTCGGTGGATGACCGGCTGTTCCGCGCGCCTTACTTGGTGCTCACCCTGATCCTGATCGTCACCTTGTTCTTCGCGTCCCGGATCCCGGGCCTGAAGATGTATTCCGACTTCGCCGATCTATTGCCCCAGGAGCATCCCTACATCCAGCTCCACAACGAGATCCGCGACACATTCGGGGGCGCCAATGTGGTGATCATCGGCATCACGGTCGAAGACGGCACCATCTTCACCAACGAGACCCTGGGCCTGATCCACCGCCTGACCCAGGCGGTGCACACCTTGCCCGGCATCAACCATAACTTGGTTTCCAGCCTGACCCACCGGACGGCCCGGAAAGTCTGGCTCACCGAGTTGGGGGATATCAATTCCGAGCCCTATTTCGACCCCCTCAAGGCCGCCTATACGGAGCAGGAACTGGCGCAGA
>JAKSBY010000383.1 GCA_022360855.1 Sphingomonadales bacterium
GCCGACAGGATCTCGATCATGAGGACGAGCGCCGCGCCCTTGGCGCCGCCGACCGGCACCATGGAGCCGGCGAGCGCGGCGGCCGGATCGGTCGTCGGGTTGCCCTCCGCATCCATGGCCCAGCCCTCCGGGATGGCCTCGCCGGTCTGCTCCGCGGCCTTGATCCTGCCGCGGGCGGCAACCGACAGGGCAAGGTCGATCACGAGCGGCGGACTTCCCATCAGCGGCGCGGCAAAAGCGACGGGATTGGTGCCCATCATCGGCTTGCGCCCGCCCCAAAAGGCGATGGCCTTGGGCGAATTGCCGAAGATCAGCGCAACGAGGCCCCTCTCGGCAAGCCGTTCCACATGGGCGCCCGCCTGGCCGAAATGGTGCGAGCGATGGATGGCGGCGGCGGCGATGCCGGTCTCGGCTGCGAGAGCAGGGAGCTCGGCGATGGCGCGATCGATCGCCGGATAGGCAAAGCCCAATCCGCCGTCGATGCGCAACGCGGCGGCCGATACGCGCTCGACCGTCGGCTCCGCATAGCCGTTCACCTTGCCGCTGCTGGCCTGCGCGGCGTAGGACGGAATGCGGGAGAATCCGTGCCCCTTCTGGCCGTCCCGCGCGGCGGCGATCAGCGCGCGCGCCGTGGCCGCGGCGTTAGCCTCACTGGTCCGGTTGGCGGTCAGCGCGGCTTCGGCAAGGGACCGCGCCGCATCGAGCGAGAGTCGGGTGGTGTGTTCCATCGCGGCATTTAGGCGCTGCGATAGAGTTTCGTCATGACGAATTCGCGGTGACCGAGCGCCTCGGCGGCGGTCAGCCGGCCATTAGCCGTACGCCGTGTCATGTCGATCAGCGCGTCACCGGCCTCGTCGATGGTCATCTCGCGGCGCACCACGCCCGAGACGTCCACGTCGATATGCTCGCCCATCGTGCGCACCGTGCGTGGGTTACCGGTCAGCTTGACCACCGGGATGATTGGGTTGCCGATGATGTTGCCCTGGCCGGTGGGGAAGGCGTGCACAACGAAACCGGCCGCGGCCATCAGGGTGACGCATTCGGCGGCCGCCGAGGAGCTGTCCATGAAATAGAGGCCGGCACCTTTTTCCGGCGCCTCGGCGGGCTTCAGCACGTCGATATAGGAGACCTTTTTGCCGATCTTCTCGAGATTGCCGAGCGCCTTTTCCTCGATTGTCGTCAGGCCGCCCTCGATATTGCCCTTGGTCGGCTGGCTCTCGGAAAGGTCGGAGGTTTTGTAAGGCTCCACCACCTCATCCTGATAGGCCTGCCAGGTGGCCATGAATTTCTCGCCGACCTCGGGCGTGGCGGCGCGCGCCTTGCAGAGATGCTCTGCGCCGGTCAGCTCCGTGGTCTCGCCGAACACGCCATAGATGCCGCCCGGGATCAGCTTGTCGTAGAGATTGCCGACGGCCGGGCAGGAGGCGAGGCCCGTCGTGGTGTCGGACTCGCCGCATTTGGACGACACCCAAAGCTCATGCAGGTCGCAGTCTTCGCGTTCCAGCTCGGTTGCCCAGTGGACGTATTCCTTGGCGGTCCGGGAGGCCTCGGCGATGGTTTGGATATCGCCCTTCTGCTCGATCCAAAAGCCGGCCACGGGCTTGCCCGTCGTGGCGATGCCGTCGACGACCTTCTGCGTCCAGCCCGGCTCGATGCCGATGACGATACAGGCGGCCACGTTGGGGTTGGCGCCCGTGCCGATGATGGTGCGGAAATGCAGATCAAGGTCTTCCCCGAACTGCAACCGGCCATAGGCATGGGGCAGGGCGATCGTGCCCTTGATGTTGTTGGACACGGCCTCGCAGGCGGCGTTGGAGATATCGTCGACGGGCAGGATGGCCACGTGATTGCGGATTCCGACCCGGCCGTTCTCGCGCCGGTAGGCCCGGATTGAGGTGTCTGCGGCCATAGCCCTTCCTTCCCTACCAGCGCTTGGTCTTCAGATTGTGGACGTGGACATGCGCGCCCTTGCCGGCGGGCGCCACCATGCGGCCGATGTCCTGGCCGTATTTGATGACCGTGTCGCCCTCCTTGAGATCGGTGAGCGCGATCTTGTGGCCGATGGGGACGTCGTCTTTCGTCTCGAGCCTGAAGTCCGAATTGTCTTCGGTTATGACGCACA
>JAKSBY010000023.1 GCA_022360855.1 Sphingomonadales bacterium
CAACAAACTCTCGAAAATCGTAGCCTGATAGCGCATGGCTTGGGCTCCTAAGCGAGTGTCAACTCAACCGGTCTTAAGCAAAACCAGTTGAATCCAAGCCATGCACAACGTCTACAAAATTCTTAACCGGACAACACTGGGTCAAGCCGGCGGGTGACAAGTGAGATGAGTGACGGGAGGGTGTCATGACCAAGGACAAGAAGAAAAAGAAGAAGGCGCCCGAGGACCAGGCCAAGCCCGACGCCCAAGACCGCGACGATGGCCTCACGCCAGCCGCCGCTCCCGACCGGACCGCCCCCGAACCCACCCCCTTCGAGGACATGGATATCGACGACTGGGAGGTCAAAATCTATCAGACCATCCTGCGCCGGGAGAAGAAGGAGAGCCGGATGCCGGACTGGGACGACATCTTCGCCATGGAGGAGCCGCTTCATCGCCTGATGGGTGGGCTGACGCTGTTCCACGACCTCGCCTATGGCGTCCGCCCGGACTCGACGGTCAGGACCGACGGTCTGGTCTTCCTGGTCCACGCGCTGAGCCGCGAGGCCGACCGCCTCTACCGCCTGCGCTACGGCAGAGAGCCCAACTACGGCTGAGCCCCGGGCCCAACCCGTCTTTGCGAGGAGCGTCAGCGACGCGGCAATCCAGGACTGCCGGTGCCTTGCGCTCCCCTGGATTGCTTCGCTCCGCTCGCAATGACGGCAAGAAGCCCAACTACGATTCGGGCGCGTCGCGCCTGCTCGACCTGTCACCCATGTGCCCGGTCTAAGGCGTCACTTGTTTCCCCGGTGGCACAGGGCCGCTGCTACGCCCGTGCGGCGGCGGCTTCGAGTTCGGCGTCGTTGGCGCCGGTTTCCAGGTCGTAATGCACCGAGTAGCGCTTGGCGATCCGCTCCACGGGCAGGAGGATGAACACGTCGGTGGTGGAGAACTGATAGTCGACCACCGCCCCGTCGCCGATGAAGCAGCCGAGCCTGAGATAGCCCTTGATCAGGGGCGGCAGCATGCGCCGCGCCTCGCGCATGGTGTAGGCGTCCGGCGGCAGGATGTTCATGTTGACGAAGCGGTGCGGCAGCGCCCGGACCATGGCGTCTTCCGGCGCCAGATGCTCGTGATAGAGATAGGAGAGCGGGATCGCGTGTTCGGCCGGATCGATACCGGGCAGGCTGGCGCAGCCGAACATGTAGGCGATGTTGTGCTCCATCAGATAGGACGCGATGCCGCGCCAGAGCAGGGTGATGGTCGCGGTCGTGCGATACTCCTTATGGACGCAGGAGCGGCCGAGCTCGAGCAATTGACCGGACTTGCCCATGCGCCGCTTGAACTCTTCCGAGAACAAGGGCGAGATGTCGTATTCGTCCGCCGAATAGAAGCCCCGGTGACGCTCGGCCACGTCCTGGCGCAGGAGCCGGTAGGAGCCGACGACCGCGCCGTGGCGGCCCTTGGAGTGGTCGATCACCAGGAGGTGGTCGCAGACCCCGTCATAGAGATCGCGGTCGCGCCGGGCCAGCTTCATCATCCGGTTCGGCTTGGCGCTCATCTCCTCGTAGAAGATCTTGTAGCGCAGATTTTGCGACGCCTTGATCTCCGCCTTGTCGCGCGCCAGCCGGACTTCCAGGGATCCGTGACGTGCGTAATAGGGTGCGTTCGCGAGTGTCTGCGCCGCGATGATTCGCGGCCTGATTTTTGAATATTTCATGACGCCTTCCTAGCCCCGCTGTGCGAAGCAATTATGACACTTTCTCATGACAGCGGCGAGTCCCCGAATCGGGAAAATTGTGCTGCGGCGCAGCAATTTCAAGGGGTTGCAGGAGGTGAGCCGGCATCCCGCTCGGGCTCAACGACCCGGAAGCCGCGGCGCCAGAGAACCACCAGAATGACCAGGCCCGGGATGGCCGCAACCGTGGTGATGACGTAAAAGATCGGCCAGCCGACCCCTTCGACCAGGAACCCGGACGGCGCCGACATCCAGGTCCGGGCCGCTACGGCCAGCGAAGACAGGAGCGCGTAATGCGTCGCCGTATAGGCGAGATTACAGAGCCCCGAGAGATAGGCAACGAACACCGTTAGCCCGACGCCCGAGGCGAAGTTCTCGAAACCGACCGCGACGCCGAGCGCCCAGGCC
>JAKSBY010000261.1 GCA_022360855.1 Sphingomonadales bacterium
TGCGGTCAGCAGCGGCTCGAGCGAACCCCGCTCACGCTCGCCCACGGTCACGTCTATCGCCAGATAAACAGCGCCCATGAAGATCATGAACATGATCAGGGGCGCCATCAGATTGTAGAACAGAAAGGCCGTGTTGGGCGCGCGGCCCACCGTCACCTCTTCCACTGTGATCGGTGTCACATCGGTCTGGTCGAGGCCCGCGGCGGCGACCAGCCGTTCGCTCGTCGCCCGCCCGAAGGCGGTGATGTGGCGCATCAGCTCGGCCGCATCGGCGACACCGCCGGGATTGTTGCGGTCCACCATCACGGTGAGCGAAAATTTCTCCCGCCCCGCCGCCTCCGGCGGAATCTCCAGGATGACGCTCTCGGCTCGGGTCGAGAGCGCCGTCTCCTGCGCCTCGCGGCCGAGCGGCGCCTGATGCATGGCCACGCCGTTCTCGCGCAGATAGGCGATCAGCCCGGGCGCGAATTTTTCGCCGGCCACGGCGATCCTGATGTCGCGTTTCGAGCTCCCGTCCACATTGGTGCCGGCGATATTCGACAAGAGCAGCCCGACCAGGATCGGCGCCATCAGCGGGAACATCAGCGACAGCACGATCGAACGCCGGTCGCGCCAGTGATCGCGCACCTCCTTGACGAACACGGTGCGGATGCGCTGCAGCGCTCTGGCCTGGACGCCGCTCATTCCGCCGCCTCCAGGCCGGCGGCGATACCGACGAAAATGTCTTCGAGCGAGCCGTGACCGGTGCGCGCGCGCAGCTCCTCCGCCGTCCCGGTCAGGGCGGCCCGGCCGTCGGCCATGATCACAAGCTGATCGCAAAGGCTCTCGACCTCCGACATGATGTGGCTGGAGATGACGATGGCCGCGCCCTCGTCGCGCATCTCGCGGATCAGGGCGTGGACCGCCCGGCTCGAGGTCACGTCGAGGCCGTTGGTCGGCTCGTCCAGGATCAGGTTGCGCGGCGCGTGGACAAGCGCGCGGGCGAGCGCGACCTTCAATTCCTGGCCGCGCGAATAGCCCTTGGCGCGGCGGTCGGCGAACTCCTCCATGCCGAGGCGGGTGATCAGCTCGCCGATGCGCTCCTCGAGGGCCGCGCCTTCGAGCCCGTGCAGGCCGCCATAGTAACGGATGTGCTCGCGTGCGGTGAGCCGCGGATAAAGCCCACGCACGTCCGGCAGAATCCCGAGCCGGCGCTGCGCCGCGACGCGGCCGGCGGCGACATCGCAGTCGTCGATGCGGGCAGTCCCGGCGTCAGGGTGCATCAGACCGGCGAGAATTCGGAAAGTCGTCGTCTTGCCCGCGCCGTTATGGCCGATCAGGCCCGTGATCTCGCCGTCCTTGGCGGTGAATCCCAAGCCATCGACCGCGGGCACGCCGCCAAAGCTCTTGTGTAGATTTTCGACCCGGATCACGCGGACGGCTCCCTTCGGCGCGAGTAAAGCGCACGAGCACTTAGAAATTGGTGAAGGAAAAGGGTTAAGAACCTTTACCCGAGTTAGGCAAAAAGGCCTCGAGAAGCTCGGCAGCGGCAGCCGGCGCCAGCTCGCGGCCCTCGGCCACGGCGCTTTCGAGCTCGGCGAGCCGTTGCTTGACCGCCGGGTGAGCGCGGAACTCGCTGAACAGCCGGTCCTCGATCATCGCCCACATCCAGCGTACCTGCTGGTCGCGGCGTTTGGCCGCGCGGGAACCCGATTTCTCGGTCAGCGCGCGGTGCTCCCCGATCGTTGCCCACAGCGTATCGAGGCCGGTGTTCTTCAGGCCGGAAACCGGCAACACCGGCGGTTTCCACGCCACGTCGGGCGGCGTCATGATGTGAAGCGCGGACTTGTATTCGCGCAGAGCCTGCTTGGCCTTCACGTCGTAGGCATCGACCTTGTTGACGGCGATCATGTCGGCCAGCTCCAGCACACCCTTTTTGATGCCCTGCAGCTCGTCGCCGGCGCCGGGCAGCATCAGAACCAGGAAGAAGTCGACCATGTCGGCGACCACGGTCTCCGACTGGCCCGCGCCCACGGTCTCCACCAGCACCACGTCGAAGCCGGCGGTCTCGCAGAGCATCATGGTCTCGCGCGTCATACGGTTGACGCCGCCCAGCTTGCCCGAGGTGGGCGATGGCCGGATGAAGGCGTTGGGGTCAGCCGCCAACCGAGCCATCCGCGTCTTATCCCCCAGGATCGAGCCGCCGGAACGCGTCGAGGTCGGGTCGATAGCGAGCACGGCAACCTTATGCCCTTCCTCGGTCAGATTGCAGCCCAGGGCCTCGATAAAGGTGGACTTACCGACTCCGGGCACGCCGGTAATGCCCACCCGCTGGGCATCCCCCGCATGGGGCGAGAGTTCGGGCAGTAACTCCTGGGCCAGCGCTTTATGCTCGGCCTTGGTACTCTCCACCAACGTAATTGCGCGCGCCAGCACGGCCCGGTCACCGGCCAGGATCCCGGCCTTGTAGTCATCGGAACGCACCCTAGCCGTCATTCCCGCGAAAGCGGGAATCCCTGTCGACACTGTTCTGGATGCCCGTTTTCACGGGCATGACGGTAGGGGCCGGAGCAGCCATCTACTCCGCCGCCAGGGGAGGATGGCCGAGGGCTTCGTCGAGAGCGTCGAGGAGGCCGGTGGCGGCTTCGGCGATGACGGTGCCCGGCGGGAAGACGGCCTTGGCGCCGGCGGCCAGGAGCGCGTCATAGTCCTGCGGCGGGACGACGCCGCCGACGACGATCAGGATGTCCTGCCGGCCAAGCTTGTTCAATTCGGCGCGAAGCTCGGGCACCAGGGTCAGGTGACCCGCCGCGAGCGACGAGGCACCGACCACGTGGACGTCATTCTCCACCGCCTGGCGAGCCGCTTCCGGCGGCGTCTGGAACAAGGGGCCGATATCCACGTCGAAGCCGAGGTCGGCGAAGGCGGTGGCGATCACCTTCTGGCCGCGGTCGTGGCCGTCCTGGCCCATCTTCGCGATCAGGATGCGGGGCCGGCGCCCTTCCCGCTCGGCAAAGCCCGCGATGCGCGCCCTCACCGCCTCGATGCTGTTTGCGCCCTCGCCCATCTCGCCTGCATAAACTCCTGAAATCGCGCGTATCTCCGCCACGTGCCGGCCAAAGGCCTGCTCCATGGCCAGGGAGATCTCGCCCACGGTGGCGCCGGCCCGCGCCGCCGCCACGGAGAGCGCCAGGAGGTTACCCTCGCCCGAGCGCGCCGCCTGCGTCAAGTCGGCGAGCGCCCGTTCGGCCGCGGCCCCGTCGCGCTCGGCCTTGAGCCGCGCCAGCTTGTCGAGCTGGCTCTTGCGCACCGCCGCGTTCTCCACTTTGAGGACTTCGATGTCCTCGTCTTCGTCGAGCCGGAACTTGTTGACGCCGACCACGGTCTGGCGGCCGGAATCGATGCGCGCCTGGGTGCGCGCCGCTGCCTCCTCAATGCGCATCTTGGGCACGCCGGCATCGATGGCCCTGGCCATGCCGCCGAGCTCTTCCACCTCCTGGATATGCGCCCAGGCGCGGACCGCCAGGTCGTGGGTCAGCCGCTCCACATAGTAGCTGCCGCCCCAGGGATCGATGACGCGGCAGGTGCCGGTCTCCTGCGCCAGGAACAGCTGCGTGTTGCGGGCGATGCGCGCGGAGAAGTCCGTCGGCAGCGCCAGCGCCTCGTCGAGGGCGTTGGTGTGGAGCGACTGGGTGTGGCCGTGGGCCGCCGCCATGGCCTCGATGCAGGTGCGCGTCACATTGTTGAACACGTCCTGGGCGGTCAGGCTCCAGCCGGAGGTCTGGCAGTGGGTCCTGAGGTTCAGGGAGCGCTGGTTCTTCGGCTCGAA
>JAKSBY010000228.1 GCA_022360855.1 Sphingomonadales bacterium
ATCGCGGCGACGGCGCTCGTGAACCGGCTTGCTGTCGTGACTCGCAATGTAAGGGATTTCGAGGCTTTTGATGTCGAGATCGTCAACCCCTTTATCTGAAGATCTGGCCCTTCATTTGAAGGCTTGAGCCTTTTCCTCATCCTCGAACCAGGCCAGCCAGCCGGCAAGTGTACCTGCCATCAGGTCGTTGTTGAGTGAATAGATGCGCTCGCGGCCGCGGGCCTCGACGTTCACCAATCCGGCGTGCTCGAGCACGCGCAGGTGGCGCGAGGTGGTCGGCCAGGCGCAGGAAAAGCGGCCGGCGATCTGGCTTGCGGTCAGTCGGGCGCCACGGAATTGGATGATCAGCAGGATCTGCCGACGCTGCCGGTGAGCGAGCGCGGCGAAGATCCGGTCGAGCCGCTCCAGCTCCTGTTCGGCCCGGCTTTGCGGTGGCTCCATATCGGTCGGGGAGTCCGCCATCAGCCGTTCAGCTTGACCGGCTCCACATGGGGAAACTCCATGGCCGGCAGGCCGAGCCGCTCCTCGCAGCATTGGCCCATGCCTTCCCATACGGCGAGTACGGCCGGGGTATTGTGGGCGGTGGAGGGTGCGGTCTCGTCCGCCCATTCGAAGATCTCCACATAGAAGGGAGCGTTGGCATTATCGAGGCCGCGGAAGAACTGCGGCGGCGTGGTAGTGGTCAGGCCCTGCTCGTGCAAGGCAGGCCAGTGCTTGCTCAGCAGGTCCCGGAATGTGTCGTCATGCTCGGATGCGACGCGGTAGGTGCAGATCACTGTCACAGGGCCGGGCTGCGTCATTAGCTCTCTCCTTCATTTTATTAGCGAATCAGCTAAATATAATATTTAGCAAAACCGCTAACTATTGGCCAGCCGAATCTGGTGGGACCGTTAACCGTTTATTAATTCCCGCATTTTACACCGTATTCCCATTGACGATCCATGAAATCCCATGGTATTCCGGATCGGCCCATCAAAAGGCGGGTGAGTCCCGCCGGAGAGCCGGAAAAGGCCCGGGCCAGGGGATCAGGTGAGGCGCCTGTTCAGGAAGGTGCAATGCGGCTGTTTTATTCGAACTTCACCAATAAGGTGGACCGCAAGGGGAGGGTCTCTCTCCCCGCTCCCTTCCGCACTGTCATCACCACCGCGGGCCACAAGGAAGTGGTCGTCTACAAGCATTCCAAACTCGGCTGCCTGATCGGCGCTACGCCAAGCTTCTTCGAAGATTTGGAGGCGCGTATCGATACCGCGCATGGCCAGGATTCCGACGAATACATGGCGCTGGCCAACATCTCCTTCGCGCAGTCGAAGCTGATTTCCTTCGATCCCGACGAGGGTCGCATGGTCCTGCCGGAAGACCTGCGCGGCAAGGCCGGGATCTCCGATGCTGCCGTCTTCGTCGGCTTCGGCAAGACCTTCCAGATTTGGGAGCCGGCCGCCTGGGCAGCGCAGGAAAGGCTGCTCGAGGAGCGCGCCCGGGCGCTCGATTCCGGCTTGAAGCCGGTCGGCCGAGGAGAGGCGTCATGACGTCGACGCCTGAGATCATCCACGTGCCGGTGCTGGCCGAGGAGGTGCTGCGCGCGCTCGAGCCCAAGGACGGCGCCGTCTATGTGGACGGCACTTTCGGCAATGGCGGCTACAGTCGCGCCGTACTGGATGCCGCTGATTGCACGGTCTATGCCATTGACCGCGATCCGGACGCCATCGCGCGCGGCCAGGTCATGGCCGCCGAGGCAGGTGGCCGTCTGATCCTTATCGAGGGCCGGTTCTCCGAGATAGATCGGCTCGTGGCTGCCCATGGCGTCGCTCAGGTGAGCGGCATCGCGCTCGACATTGGCATCTCGTCATTCCAGATCGACGACCCGGCGCGCGGCTTCAGCTTTGCCGCTGACGGCCCGCTCGACATGCGCATGGAGCGCTCCGGCGCGACCGCCGCCGATATCGTCAACAGCCTGAGCGAGACCGAGCTCGCCGAGCTTATCTATCGCTTCGGCGAGGAGCGGCAGTCCCGGCGCATCGCCGCGGCCATCGTATCCGCCCGCGCCGTCGAGGCGATCACGCGCACCGGCCAGCTTGCGGACATCATCATTCGCGCCATCGGCCGGCGGCCCGACAAAAAGACCCATGTCGCCACCAAGACGTTTCAGGCGCTTCGGATTTACGTCAACGACGAACTCGGCGAATTGCGGCTCGGCCTTGAGGCGGCCGAGCGCCTTCTAGCCACCGACGGGACCTTGTGTGTGGTCTCGTTTCACAGCCTCGAAGACAAGCTCGTCAAGAGCTTCCTGGCGGAGCGGAGTGGATCGCTTCCCACGCCCTCCCGGCACCGTCCCCCGCAACGGCGGTCCACCCCTCCGCCCACTTTCTTTTTGCCCAAGCGCGGCGCCGTCAAGCCCGGCCGTGACGAGATCGCCGCCAATCCGCGGTCGCGCTCGGCGCGGCTTAGGGTCGCCGTACGCACCGATGCGGCGCCGTGGCCCGAGACGCGGGCGGGGGCCAGCGCATGAGCCGGCTGGTCACGATCGCTCTCGTTCTCATCGCCGTTGTCTCCGGCCTCGCGCTTTACCACCTCAAGCACATCGTTCAGGCCAAGGATGCGGAGCTCGCTGCCCTTTACGAGCAGATGGCCGAGGACCGCGAGGCTTTGCGCGTTCTCAATGTCGAATGGGATTACCGCACGCGGCCGCACCACCTGCAGGCGCTCGCGGCCGAGAAACTTGAGCTCGCCCCGGTCGAGCCGGAGCAGATTTTGCCGAGCTTGGCGGAGCTGCCCTACCGCCCGGTCGCTTTCGAGGTCGCTCCGGAGAAAGGGGAGGGCCGGAGATGACAAAGAAAGAACGGTTGCAGATCGAAGGCGCGCGCCAGGCTGCGCTCGAACAGGCGCGCGTACGGCTGACCATTGTCGTCATCCTGTTTGTCGGCATGTTTACCGTGCTCGGCCTGCGGACCATCAAGCTGGGCCTCTTCGAACATGTCGCTGAGCCGGTACTGGCCGGGCGCATGACGCAGGAGACGCCGGTCTCCCGCGCCGACATCCTCGACCGCAACGGCGTCATCCTCGCGCGCAGCCTGTGGACGCCGTCGCTCTATGCCGAGCCGGCCTTGATCGACGATCCGGCCACGGTGGCGCAAAAACTGGCGCTTGTGCTGCCGGAGCTCTCGGCTCCGGACCTGAAGGCCAGATTCGCCGGCCGGCGCGGCTATTTTCGCCTCAAGCGCAGCCTGACGCCGAAGCAGCAATGGCAGATCAATGCCATCGGCTCCTTGGGCCTCAAATTCCAGATGGAGGAAGAGCGCGTCTATCCGCAGGGCCGGCTGGCGGCGCATGTGCTCGGCCATGTCGATGCGGATGGCCGCGGCCAGTATGGCATCGAGGCCTATCTGGATCACCGTCTCGGCGCGCCGGAGCTCGCCGACGATCCGCTTAGGCTGGCGCTCGATATCAGGGTGCAGCATGCCCTGACCAACCGGCTTCGCGAGGCCATGGCCGCGCAAAGCGCCGCTGCCGCGGCCGGCCTTGTCCTGGACGTCCACACCGGCGAAGTGCTGGCCATGGCGTCGCTGCCGGATTTCGACCTCAACGTACCGTCCGCGGGGAACTGCGCCTGCCGTTTCAATCACCTGGTGCAGGGCACCTACGAGATGGGCTCGGTGTTCAAGACATTCACGGTCGCCCAGGGGCTCGAGACCGGCGTCGTCGGCCTCGGCGACAGCTATGACGCCACCCGGCCGCTCAGGATCGCCAGCTACACCATCAACGACGACCACCCCAAGGGCCGGGTGCTCTCGATCCCCGAAATCTTCGCCTATTCGTCGAACATCGGCTCGGCGCAGTTGGCCGACCAGATCGGCGGCGAGGCGCAGCGCGCCTTCCTCGGCGCGCTCGGCCTGTTGCAGCCCCCCGCGATCGAGCTCGAGGACGTCTCGGAGCCGCAGTCGCCCGAACGCTGGCGCCGGGTCAATACGATGACCATTTCCTACGGCTACGGCGTCTCGGTCAGCCCGCTCCAGCTCGCCTCCGGCGTCGCCGCAATTGTGAACGACGGACACCTCATTCGCGCCACATTGGTCAAACAGCCTGATGAGGCCCGGATCGACAGAAAGCGGGTCATCTCCGCCGCCACGAGCCTGAAGATGCGGCGCCTGATGCGCCACGTGGTGGAATACGGCACGGGCCGCAATGCGGATGTTCCCGGCTACCGGGTCGGCGGCAAGACGGGCACGGCGCGCAAGATGCTGCCGGGCGGCGGCTATAACCGCGCCGCGGTGCTGTCGTCCTTCGTCGGTGCCTTCCCGATCGACGATCCCCGCTTCCTGATCCTCGTCATGCTCGACGAACCCGCTGGCGTGGACGGCACCTTGAAGACCGCCGGCGGCGGCTGGGTCGCAGCACCCGTCGCCGCCGAGGTGATTACCCGGGTCGCGCCGATGCTCGGCGTGCGCCCGGCCGACGGCCAGACCGCGCCGATGCGCCATGCCGCGCTGATCGCGAACGAATAGGAGCCGGTAACCGGACGTGAACGGATTTGCGAATATGCGGCTCTCGAAACTAGCAGGACGAAACGGCAGCCTGGAACAGGTCGAAGTCAGCGGCCTGACCGCCGACAGCCGCGAGGTCGCGCCCGGCTATCTGTTCGCCGCCTTCAAGGGCACCCGCGACGACGGCCGGCGCTTCATCCCCGATGCCGTCAAGCAGGGCGCGGTGGCGATCCTGGCTGACGCCGACACCAAGGCGGACACCGGCAAGGCCGTGCTCCTCAAGGAGGCCAACCCGCGGCTCTCTTATGCCAAGATGGCCGCGCGCTTCTTCGGCCGCCAGCCGGAAACCGCTGTCGCGGTGACCGGCACCAACGGCAAGACGTCGGTTGTCTCCTTCACGCGCCAGATCTGGCAAAGACTGGGCCGCAGGGCCGGCTCCATCGGCACGTTGGGCATCGAGGGCGACGGCATCGCCGCGCCCGGCGGCCTGACCACGCCCGACGCGCTCAAGCTGCACCGCGCGCTCAGCGAGCTCGCCCAGGCCGGCATCGACCGCGTTGCGTTCGAGGCTTCGAGCCACGGTCTGGCGCAGCATCGGGTCGACGGCGTCCGTCTCAAGGCGGCGGCATTCACGAACATCACCCGCGATCATCTCGATTACCACGCCGATTTCGCCGACTATCTCTATGCCAAGGCCCGGCTGTTTGGCGAGCTCCTGCCGCCCGACGGGGTCGCCGTCATCAATCTGGCGTCTCCGGTCGGCATCGAACTCGAACATCTCGCCTGGGCGCGAGGTCTCAGGATCATCACGGTGGGGCCCGAAGGCGCCACCATCCAAGTCAAGTCCCGCACGCCAGACCGCGACGGTCAGCGTCTTCTCCTCCGCATTGACAGCGAGGACCACCCAGTTCGTCTCCCTCTTATCGGCGCGTTTCAGGCCGAGAATGCGGTTCTGGCGGCGGGGCTTGTCATGGCAACCGGCGAAGCGCCGAAAGACGTCTTCGCCGCCTTGGAGCACCTCAAGGGCGTTCCCGGCCGGCTCGAATTCGCCGGCAGAGCGCCTTCCGGCGGCGGCATCTATATCGACTACGCGCATACGCCCGACGGGCTTCGCAACCTTTTGGCCGCGGCGCGCGAGCATGCATGCGGCGGCCTGCACGTTGTCTTCGGCTGCGGCGGCGACCGCGATACGGGCAAGCGGCCTGAGATGGGCGCTATTGCCGCCGAGGCGGCCGAGCGCGTCATCGTCACCGACGATAACCCCAGGAGCGAGGACCCGGCGGCGATCCGCGCGCAGATTCTGGCCGCGGCACCGGGCGCCGAGGAGATCGGCGACCGCGCGGAGGCGATCCGCGCCGGCATCGCCGGGCTCGGGCCGGACAACTTCCTTTTGGTCACGGGCAAGGGCCACGAGCGGGGCCAGATTGTCGACGGTAAGGTCCTGCCCTTCTCCGATTTCGACGAGGTTCAGAAGGTGCTTGCCGATCCCGCGCAGGAGAGCGTCCGATGACGCCGCCGGTAAAGCCCAAACTGCTGCTGGCCGCGAGCGCCGAGCTCGAGGGGTTGGCGGATGCCATGCACGGCGTTCTGGCGCGGTCCGGCCGGCAGGCGGAGATTGCGACCGCCTCGACCGAGCGGCCGGGCGACTTGGCCCGCGCAGCGGCCCGCATCAGGCCGGATATCGGGCTCATCGCCGATCTCGGAGCCCCATTTGGCCGCGCCCACGAGGCGGATGCCTGGATTTCCGACTTTGCCGGCCTTGTCGCCGGCATCAAGCCGGGGGGCGCCATCGTGTTCAACGCGGATGCCGCGCCTGTCGATAACCACGATACCTCGGGTATGCCGCATCTCGTCACCTATGGCGTCCGCGATCCCGAGGCCGATGTCAGCGTGCTGCGGGTGACCCAACATCCCCGCTGCAGCTGCGTGAAGGTCGGGCTGGGCGCGACGACCATGGCCATCAAGGTCAACCGGCCCGGAAGCCGTTGGATCTCCCACGCGCTCGCCATTTTGACGACGGCGCATATGCTTGGCGCCGACCTGGCGGAAGCGGGGCTGGCGCTGGCAAGCCTAAAGCCGGCGGCTGGCCATGGCCGGGTGAGCAAGATCCGCGGCGCCGGCGGCACGTGCTGGCTGATCGACGACAGCGCCGAGGCCG
>JAKSBY010000528.1 GCA_022360855.1 Sphingomonadales bacterium
CCGCCCCTGGCGCCTATCCCGAAGAGACCAAGCCCGATATCACGGTCTCGGCCAAACAATTGTTCGGCCTCGAGAGCGATATGCGCGTCCCGGCCTTCTCGCAGGCGTCCGAGCATGTGCCGCCGGTCGACACGTCCTACGTGTTCGACCCCGAGACGACTATGGCGATCCTCGCCGGCTTCGCCCACAACCGCCGGGTGATGATCCAGGGCTATCACGGCACCGGCAAGTCGACCCATATCGAGCAGGTGGCGGCGCGCCTCAACTGGCCCTGTGTGCGGGTCAATCTGGACAGCCATATCAGCCGTATCGATCTCGTTGGCCGCGACGCCATCGTGCTCAAGGACGGCAAGCAGGTTACCGAGTTCCGCGAGGGCATCCTGCCCTGGGCGCTGCAGTCGCCGACCGCGCTCGTGTTTGACGAATACGACGCCGGCCGGCCCGACGTCATGTTCGTGATCCAGCGGGTGCTGGAGGTCGAAGGCAAGATGACGCTTCTGGATCAGAACCGGATTATCTATCCGCATCCGGCGTTTCGCCTGTTCGCCACCTCCAACACCATCGGGCTCGGCGACACCACCGGCCTCTATCACGGCACGCAGCAGATCAACCAGGGCCAGATGGACCGCTGGTCGATCGTCTCCACGTTGAACTACCTGCCGCACGACACCGAGATGGAGATCGTGCTGGCCAAGGAGCCGGAATACGATTCCGAGGCGGGCCGCGAGGTGATCTCCAAGATGGTCACCGTGGCGGACCTGACCCGCGAGGGCTTCATGTCCGGCGATATCTCCACCGTCATGTCGCCCAGGACGGTGATCACCTGGGCGCAGAATGCGGTGATCTTCGACGACGTCGCCTTCGGGTTCCGCGTCACCTTCCTTAACAAATGTGACGAGACCGAGCGGCCCATCGTCGCCGAGTACTATCAGCGCTGCTTCGGCGAGGACCTGCCCGAATCCGCCCTGAGCTAGGGACCGGGCGTTGGTCAAGGACCCGAAAGTTCTGGAGGAGTTCAAGCGCGCGGTCGCGGCGGCGACCCGCGCCATTTCCGCCGATGGCGAGCTCGAGGTCACCTTCACCGCCGACCAGCCGGGACTGACCGGCAACACCGCCGCCATCCCACATCCGCCCCGTAATCTTTCGGGCAAGGAAGCGACGCGGCTCAGGGGCCTCGCCGACAGTTGCGCGCTCCATCACCGCCATCACGACCGGAAACTGCACGCGCGTTTCTCGCCCGCCGGTCAGGCGGCGCGGCGCATCTTTGACGCGGTCGAGGAGGCCCGCGTCGAATCGCTCGGCGCGCAGGCGATGTCCGGCGTGGCCAGGAATCTCAAATCGGTCGTGCGCCAGCGCTGCCGCGAGCAGGGCCTGGACCGGGTCGAAGCCAAGGAGGATGTACCCATGTCGGCGGTTGTCGGGCTTATCGCGCGGCAACGCATGACTGGCCTGCAACCGCCCGAGGAAGCTAAGCCCGCGGTCGACATGCTGCGCGCCTTCATCGAGGAAAAGGCCGGCCGGACCCTGGATCAGCTCTGCGGCTGCATGGACGACCAGACCGATTTCGCACTCCTGGCGCGGCAGGTGATCTCCGACCTCGATCTTGGCGACGAGCTTGGCGAGGCGGCGGACGACGACGCGGACAATGCCGAAGACGCCGAGGGCCAGGACCAGACCGACGACGCGGAAGAGGGCAGCGACAGCGCCGATGCCGAAGGGGTCTCGGAAGAGTCGTCGGAATCCTCGGCCGAGATGGCCGACGAGGATATCGAGCAGATGGTCGGCCTCGAAGACCGCGACATGGACGACGCGGACATGGGCGACGAATCGACCGAGGCGGCGATGCCCTGGCGGCCCAATACGCCGCCGGGCGAGCTTCCGATATCGCCGTTCTATGACGCCTATACCGAGGAGTTCGACGAGATCGTCGAGGCCCATGAGCTCTGCGATACCGAGGAGTTGACCCGGCTCCGGGCCTATCTCGACCAGCAGATGGCGCATCTGCACGGCGCCGTGGCCAAGCTCGCCAACCGGCTGCAGCGCCGCCTCATGGCGCAGCAGAGCCGGTCCTGGGACTTCGATCTGGAGGAGGGGCTCTTGGACGCCGGCCGGCTGGCCCGCGTCGTCACCAACCCGCTCCACCCGCTCTCCTTCAAGCAGGAGAGCGAGATCGAGTTTCGCGACACCGTCGTCACGCTCCTGATCGACAACTCGGGCTCGATGCGCGGTCGGCCGATTTCCATCGCGGCAATCACCGCGGACATCCTGGCGCGGACCCTGGAACGCTGCGGCGTCAAGGTCGAGATCCTCGGCTTCACCACGCGGGCGTGGAAGGGCGGGCTGTCGCGGGAGAAATGGCTGGCCGACAAGAAACCGGTCAATCCGGGCCGGCTCAACGATCTGAGGCACATCATCTACAAGACCGCCGATGCCCCCTGGCGCCGGTCCCGGCGTAATCTCGGCCTGATGATGCGCGAGGGCCTGCTCAAAGAGAACATCGACGGAGAGGCGCTTTTATGGGCCCATAACCGGCTCATGGGCCGGGCCGAGGAACGGCGCATCCTGATGGTCATCTCCGACGGCGCGCCGGTCGACGATTCCACCTTGAGCGTTAACTCGGGCAGCTACCTGGAAAAGCACCTGCGCCAAGTGATCCACTGGATCGAGACCCGCTCGCCGGTCGAGCTCATTGCCATCGGCATCGGCCACGACGTCACCCGCTACTACAGCCGCGCCGTCACCCTGCTCGACGCCGAAGAACTCGGCGGCGCCGTCACCGAACAACTCGCCGCGCTGTTCGAGGAGGATACGGGCATCGGATTTTCCAGGGCGGCTGGGTGAGGCCGATGACTCTTGCTAATTACTAACATATAAGTTAGTATCTGATATGGTCGTCATCGTTGAATACGTGGATGACGACGGCGGGCAGCCGTTCGCCAAGTGGTTCGGTTCTCTGAATACCCCGGCGGCGCTCAAGGTGCGAACGTCAATTGCCCGGATGGAGAGCGGCAATTTTTCCAACGTGGCGCCGGTCGGCCAAGGGGTCAGCGAATGCAAAGTGAACTTCGGCCCCGGTTACCGCATTTACTTCGGCATGGATGGCGAAGAGCTGGTCATCCTGCTCGGCGGTGGTACGAAGCAGAGACAGAATAAGGATATCGAGCGCGCCAAGCGTCACTGGAAGGCCTACAAGCTACGCAGGCGAAGGAGCTAAGCCATGGCTTTGACCCGTGAGTTCAGAGAGACCGTTATGGAACGGGCGCAAGGTGATCCGGCCTTCCGGGTTGGTTTGCTCACGGAAGCTGCCGAGTGTCTCCTCAATGGCGAGGTCGATGCGGCCAAGTCTCTCCTGCGCGACTATATCAACGCCACCTTGGGCTTCAAGGAGTTGGCGAGGCTGACGGCCAAGAAGCCCGAAAGCCTCATGCGCATGCTCGGTCCCAAGGGCAACCCGCGCGCCGACAACCTGGCCAAGGTCATGCAGTCGCTTGGCAGCCACGAGGGCATACGGCTGCATGTTCAGGCCGGGCAATGATGGAACGCCGCGCCTAAACCTCCGCCACCGCCCAACTTTGCAACAGCCTCTGTGATGCCTCGTCGGCGGGGAACTGGGTTTCGATCAGGAGTTCGCTCACGGTGATGTCGTAGGCCGTGCCGAAAGTGGCGATGGCGGAGAACAGCGACAGCCGCGTGCCGTCCTTCTCGAGATCGACGCGCAGGAACGGGGTATCGCTATCCGGCCCGAGGCCTGCGTTCAAAAGCTCCGGCGCTTCCGGGCGCGTCATGATCTCTTCGAACAGCTTGCGCACGGCGCTGCCGGGGCCCTGGATTTGCGCCGAATGGCGGATGCGCCGGAGCGTGTGCCCGGCGACTTCCCGCCAGTTGACGACAAACGGCTTGATACCCGCCTCGTCGAACAGGGAGAGCAGCAGATTGCCGCTCGCCTCGCCGGCGCGCGCGCCTAACAGCCAAATCGAGGTGCGCATCACCGCCCGGTTCGCCATCACCGGATTGAAGGCGGTATCGACGACGACCGCCGGGTAGGGCTCCTGCTTCTCGAGAATAAACTCCAGCGCCCGGCGGCACGGCGCCAGCATCGGCTCGCCCAGGCCCGACTCCTGAAACTCCGGCGCGTAGCCGCCGGCCCTGAGCAGGCTGTTGCGGTCGCGCAGCGGGATCGACAGCGTCTCCGCCAACAGCAGGATCATGTCGCGGCTCGGCTTGGCCCGGCCGGTCTCCACGAAACTCAGATGCCGCGAGGAAATCCCCGCATCCAGCGCCAGCTCGAGCTGGCTCAGCCGGCGCGTGCCGCGCCAATCGCGGATCAACTGTCCGATATGACTCATCGTCGTGCTCCCGGTTCCTGCGCGCAGATTAGCCCAGGCAGAGAAGCAAAAACATTACCTGGCAGGTAATTGATGAGGCCTTCGTGAGGCGCCAGTTTGGGTGCCGCGAACTGACGCGAGTGAGACACAGGAGACGACGAATGTTCAATTTCTGGCGGCTTTTTCTTCTGGGCGTGGGCATCGTGACCGTCCTGAGCGGGCTGCAATACGCCTTCCTCGGCGACCATGCCGTGACCAGAATGCTCACCGAGCCGATTATCGTGAGCCTGACCGGTACCGCCGCGATGGCGCCGGAGACCGCGCGCATCGAGGCCTTTTATCTCGGGATCATCGGCGCGGTGACCGCGGGCCTCGGGGTGCAGATCGAATTCCTGGCCTTGTTCCCTTTCAAGAAGCGGGAGAAATGGGCCTGGTTCGCGGCGGCCACGTCGGTCGGTGCCTGGTATGTGATCGACACCGGCCTCGCCTTTGCCGCGGGCGTCCCTTCGCTGGTCACCGCCAACACCATATTCGCCGCGCTCGTAGCGTTGCCCCTGATCTTCACCTTCCGGGACTTCTTTCCCAGCAGAGCCGCATCCGTTGCGGCGCACGCGCAATAGCACCTCCCAAAATTCTGCCGGTGATCCTCCGGGGTCATCGGCTTTTTTGCGCGCCCTAGCCGGCGAATGCCCAACCGAAATATGCGGAGTGATTCGCTGGCTTCACGCATGCTATAACGCGACCCGCTGACGATTCGTTTGGATTGCGGGGATCATGAAGTCACTCACTACTTGCCTTTGCATTTGCCTGTCGCTCACGCTTATGGCGGGCCCCACCTGGGCCGACCAGGAGGCGGCAGCTGAGCAGCAGACCGAGCAAGCCAAGGAGCCGGTCCGGCATTGGCGGCTGGTGACCGGCCAGCAATATGCGCAGATGGACCCGGGCCCGAGGCAGACTTATGTCGCGGGGCTCTCCGACGCCTTCAACCTGATGCGGACGCAAAGCAGCGAGTATGAGTGGATCGTGAAATGCTCTATCAACGTTCAGGCGCCGCAGCTGCAGACCATGTTTGAGAACTGGTTGAAGGACCATCAGGATCGTTGGCAGAACGCGGCCTCGAGGCTCTATTTGATGGCACTCCGGGAGAACTGCGAGGCACGGGCCCAACAGCAACAACCGCAGCAACAACAGTGACGTCGGCCATGCTTACAATTGTGTTGAGTGACCCGACCCGTTCACGTCAGGACCGAGAATCATGAATCTTTCCAAAGAAGCGGCCTTCACGGTGTCGATCTACAAGGGGATGATGGACGACCACGAGAAGATCAACGAGGTGTTGGCCAAAGACATCACCAAACGCGCCAAATCGGATCCCAATCTCAAAAAGAACACCCATGGCGGATGGAGCTCGAGCAAGGACCTTTTGGACTGGCCGGCGGCGGTGGAGTCCGGGTTTACAACGCGAATTCACGAAATCGCCAAGCGCCTGATGCTCGATCAAAACATCTTCACCGAGGAAACCCAGGGGTTTGATTTCAACATTCTGCTGGAGGCGTGGGCGAACCTCCTGCCGAAGAGCGGCTACCACGGCGTTCACCTGCATTCGAACTGCGTTCTGTCAGCCGTCTATTACGTGCAATGCGGGGAGCCGGACGACGACAGCCTGTCCGGCGCCTTCGAGCTGGTGCCGCCGATGCCCCAGGCGTCGGTCATGACGCCCGGCACCAGGGGCCCGGTGCCGTTTCGCATTAAGCCGGAGCCGGGGCTGTTTTTCGTGTTCCCGAGCTGGCTGCATCATTTCGTGCATATGAACCGGGACGCGACGCCACGGATTTCCATAGCCATCAATATGCGCGGCAACTACGTCGTGAAGAAAAAGAAAGAGACCGCGGCGGCGACCTGATGGCGCGCCGCGCGCTACCAATCCTTGGAAAGCTCGCCCAGTACCTTGAGGTTTCTCATTGAAATGAGGTGGGCGTAGCAGGCCTGCAGCCAGCCCTTTTCATGCCAGGCGAGAAGGAGCTCCTTGTCGAGGTCCCTCAGCGCGTCTTCCTTGATTGCGTGAAATCCGCCGAGCTCGAACTTCGTTGCGCCGTCAACCGTGACGGTGGTCCGGCGGTCCCGCAAGATCCCGGTCTCGGCGATCTCCTTGATGATCAGCTTCGTCGCCTCGATCTCTTTATGATACCTGGTGCAAAAGTCGATCGCCTGCTGGAGCGTTTCGGTCGACTTGCCGTCCTCATAGAGCTTCTCGCCTTTCTCGTCGTTCAGGCGGTCGGACGATTCGTCGACCCACAGGGAGAAGTTTGTTTCGTCCTGCCTGGCGAAGATGAAAGGATGGCGGCGGATATAGGCGGGGATGTAGGCGTGCGGGGCCCAGCGACCGCGTTTGTCGACAAAGACATTCTGGCCCTCCTTGAGTCCGAGCAGCGCGACGATCCCTGGTTCGTCGCCCATCAGGAAGACGGTCGGCATCGACCGGGCAGCCTCCGGCAGTTCCCACAGCGTAAGCGGAACTGCCCCGGCCTTGCGGGTGAAGGTATAGTTTCCGGTTTCGAAAACCCGCTTGCCCTGATGGCGCAGCGGGCCCACCGGATGAAGATCGTCATAAAGAACTGGTTTGATCTGCATACTGTCTATTTTGACCCTCGCAAATATTCGTGCCGGTTGGTCGCATCTCGGAGCGACTCCGCCGCCCCGATTAATGGCGAAGAGTGCGAAAATCAACCGTTTCACCGGCGCTTACCGGGGCCTCGACGCGGCAGTGAAGGCGGCAAGTGAGTGAAATGTCAGCAATTGCAAGGCGTTGTCTCAGTTCGCAGGTTTTGCCCGCCCGCCCGCGCCGCCGCACCCCGGAAGGGCTTTCATCGAATGTTCAAATTGACCGCTAAACTGGCTGTAGCCTTATGAAAATGCAGGCCAGCGTTGCCAATTATGGGTTGACTCGTTTGGAGTTATGGGCAAAAAACCAAGAAATGCGGCTCTATAGGGTTTGAGACCGCATAAGTTACGGGGACGTCAGGGCAGATGGGGAGGAACTCCAGGGCAGCGGTGCATTTTGTAAACGGGGGCTACCAGGCGCAGCCTTCCGGCTATTTATTTTCCGCGCATCTCTATCCATCCATCGTCATGACGTCATGTTACTGGCATGCCCGGCAAGGGCTGTTGGGCAAGAGGCTCTAACACACCGCAGATATAAGGATAGGCACACCAAAAAGGGTTTAATCGTTATGAACAATATGCACAGAAAATCCCTACTTCTGGCGTCTACAGCGATTACGGGCATGGCCGTTATGGGCTTGATGGCAACTCCGGCCCACGCTGCTTGCACGGCGGATGACGACGAAGTTACCTGCTCCGGCACCGATGGCGTCGGCGAATCTTTTACCGATCCCGTACAGACGATCTTGGTCGAGACCGGGGCGGTCGTCGATACCACCACCGAGGCGCTCTCGCTGACCACGGCGAGCAATGCGACCAATCTTTCGGTCACGGTTAACGGCAGCGTCATTCCGGGCGAGGGCGGCACCATCGTCGCGGAAGACGACAATACCATCGGCGGCAACAGCATCGTCGTGACCGGCACCGGCGGCACGGTCGATCTCGCGGGTAATGACATTACCATCACGGTCTCCGAGACCGGCGTTGTCGAGGGCGATATTGTCGCCACGACCGACAAAGGTACGGTTACCGTCACTAACGCGGGCTCCATGACCGCTACGGTGGCGGCAGTTGCCGTCTCCTCCTCGGAAGGCAATGCCAGCTTCACCAATAGCGGAGGGCTGGTTGACAATCAGGTCTCGGTCGATGCCGAAGACGGCAACGCGACCTTCACCAACAACGGCACCGCCGATGTCGGCGAGGGCGGCGTGCAGGTCCTCGCGGGGAACACCGAGGACTCCGAAGACACCAACGGCAACGCGACTTTGGTGAACACCTCCTCCGAGACGCTGGAGTCCGACGCGACCGTCACCATCGACGGCGATGCGACGGCGACCTACACCAACAGCGGCGCGACGGTCGTTGAGGAAGGCAGCCTGAATATCACCGCCGGGACGGCGGCGACCTATACCAACAGCGGCACGACGGATGTCGAAGGCGGTAGCATCAATATTACTGCCGGGACCACGGCCACGGTGACCAACAGCGGCACGACGACCGTCTCGGAAAGCATCAACGTCAGCGCTACTGAGGGTATCACGGTCGACAACACCGGTACCATCAGCTACCAGAATGAGGAAAGCTTCAACCTCTCGACCGAAGACGGCGATGTCGATGTCGAAACGACCGAGGATGGCGATATCACCACCACCACGCAGAACGGTGGTGCGATTACGCTGACCAACGGGCCGGACGCGACCATCGAGAACGCGGGCGGAGATGTCGATACCGTCAACATCACCGTGACCGGCTCAGGTGCGGTCACGTTGCTCAACGACGTCGGTGCGACGATCGATGATTCCATCGATATCTTCGCGCAGGCCATGACCACGGTCGACGACGAAAGCACCGGCATGGGCACCGGCGAGATCACGACGACCTACACGAGCGACGGTGTCACCGTGACCAATAGCGAAGGTGCGACCATCACCGGCGATGTCAACATCGAGACGGTCGGGCCCGTGGTCGTGACCAATAACGGTCTGATGGGCGACGATCTGGATATCGACGCGCAGCAGGCGAACTCCTTCAATAACGGCCAGGCCTTTACCGAGGAAGGCGGCACGCAGACCTCGACGACCTGGGTCGGCGGCGACGTTACGGTCACCAACACCAGCGCCGATACGCTGGAAGGCGACATCGACATCGACACTGTCGGCGACGTCAATGTGACCAACACCGGCCGCATTGTCGGCGACAGCGAAGAAGGCGAAGCCGATATCATCGACATCAATGCGGAGGAGAGAGACAGCACCAACTCCGATGTCGAGGTGATGGAGACCGAGACCGTCGACGATACGACGACGGACGTCACCACCCGCACGACGACCGAAACCAATACGCGGGTCGGCGGCGACGTCACGGTGTCGAACACCTCCTCCGGCACCATCGGAACGCTGCAGTTCATCGGCTCCAACGAAGACTCGATCGAGATCGACGCCTTCGGCGACGTTGACGTTACCAATGACGGCGTGGTGTTCGGCGAGATCGACATCGACACCGATGGCTTCGACGGCGAAGGCGACACGACGTCCGAGATGGTCACCACGACCACCGTTGTCACGGTGGACGTGCCCGATCCGGATCCGGATGAGGTCACCACGACCGTGGTCACCAAGAACACGTTCACGCAGACCCATAACGGCGGCGACGTGACGGTCGTCAACACCGGGTCGATCAACGAGAGCGCGGCCTTCGAGGGCACTGCCGGCGAGATCGATATTGACGCCTCGGTGGGCAACATCTCGATTACCAATACCGGATTTATCGATGGCGGGGTCGAGACCAACGAGGACAACGCCAGCGAAGATGTCATCGACGGCCGGCTCGAGATGGACACCGACTACAAGAACATCATGGACATGTTCACGGAGACGGTTGTCGACGGCTTGACGACCACGGTTGTCGATACCGAAACCGGCACTGCGGTCGGCGGCAATGTCACGGTCATCAATGACGGCGTCATCAATGCCAATACCGCAGGCGACGATGGCGACGGCACCGAGCCGGGCGTCTATGCCGATAATTTCGGCGATGTCAGCGTCGTCAACAACGGCACCGTTCAGCAGGGCATCCTCGCCGAAGCCGGTGGCGACGACATGGAGTTCACCAATACGTGGACGCGGACCATCGTCGAAGACGATCCTGACTTCGCGACTCTCGTCTTCTCGTCGTCTCGGACCCCGTCGGACGAAGGCGGCGACGTAACGGTCACCAATGACGGCTTCGTCGGCGAGAACAGCGAATCGAGCATTGGCGTACACGCGAAGTCCTTCGCCGGCGACGCTACTGTGACCAACGGCACCTCGCCTTTGCCGGCTTGGGATCCCAAGCTGCCCGAGCCCGACGTGCCGACGATCGAGGGTGACGTCTTTGTCGAGGCGGCGCGAACGGCGGAGACGCTAGAGGAGACGTTCCGCGATCCGGAAATCGGCGAGGGCTTCTCGTTCGTGACCGAAGGCACCGAGTTGCTCGAGAGGTCCACTACCGACACTTGGGGCGGCGGCAATGCGCTGTTGACCAACAACGGCAATATCTTTGGTAACGTCGAAGTCGACGGCTTTGACACCGCCACGGCGGCGAATAATGCCTTCGCTACGATTACCGGCGGTGTCGACGTCAATTCGGCGTTTTTCGACACGACCACGGAGTTCGTGCGTGATTGGTCCGGTACACTGACCACCACATCGAACACCGAGACCGGGACGTGGGTCGGCGGCGATGCCAGCCTGACCAATGAGACGGACGCGGTCATCCTCGGCGATGTCGATGTCACCGGCTTCAATTCGGCGACGTTGACCAACCGTGGCCTGATCGATCCTGAATCCGGCAACGTGACGGTCGACTCGTTGTTCTTCAACTCCTCGACTACCAGGACGGACAACGACGAGAACAACGAGGATCCGATCCGCCGGGTCATTGTGAACACTGACACCGAAACCATGGTCGGCGGAACGACCGTCGTCGACAACTCCGGTTGGATCGACGATGAGCTGGACGCCAGTGGTGCGACCGTCACGGTCACCAATACCGGCGAAATCACCGAGGGCATCAACATCAACGAGGAGGCCTTCAACTTCGTCGCCGGCACGACGACCGTGACCGACACGGTAACGAGCGAGACGACTGAGTTCGTCCCGGCTTCCGAGCAGCTTGCCTTGACCAGTACGGTGAACCAGAATGGCTGGGTCGCCGGCGGTATCGAGGTCAACGGCATCGGCAGCACCAACACCATCAACCTCAACGACGGATCGATGACGGTTGCCGATCCTGAGTTTGGTAGCTTTGCCATCGAGGCGGAGTTTGACGAGGATGGTGACGGCGATTCGGACAGGAGTCTCGATCCGCACAATCTGCTGACCTTGACGTCCAATCAGACGGACACGACGGTTAACCTGAACGGTTCCGGTTGGCTGGGCGGCCGCTCGCAGGACGAAGACGAGTTCGACGTCAGCTTCACGCACGTCGAATCCTTCCACTCCGAGGAGCGGGATCACACTTTCACCGGCAACGGTAACGTGATTGGCGTCACAGCGCTCAACAAGACCGGCTCCGGCACCTTCTACGTCGTCGCCGATCTGATCGATGCGGATACCACGACGATCTCCGAAGGCACGTTGCAGGTCTCCCGGTTCTCGTCGGAGAACCCGTTCTTCGAGGACTTCTCGGGCACGGTGTTCAACGGCGACATCGTCAACAACGCCACGCTGGTTCCGGGCTGGTTGGTCGACGTCGACCCGATCAACGACGTCGATAGCGACGAAGACGGCACCGACGATCCTGCGGATCCGCTGCGCAGCCTTGGCGACGAGAAGGTCAAGGGCAACACGCTGTGGGTCGAGGGTGACTTCACCCAGGGTTCGGGCGGCACGACTGTCATCGGGATGAATCCGGAGGTGTCCCGCGACATCGACGATCTCGACTCGACGTTGGTGCGCGAGCCCTTGGGCCTGCCGATCTTCGCGCTCGAGCGTGAAGCCTTCATTCCGGGTTGCGTCGACGATACGATCTGTAACTCGGGCGCCGGCTTCATCAGCGTTCTCGGCGATGCCAATGTGGCCGGTACGGTCACGGTGATCGTCAACGAGGGCCTGTATCTCGACGGTCAGTCGCAGGACTTCCTGGCGGTCGGCGGCACGGGCACCGTGTCCGCCACGGCCGTGTCGAACCGCAGCTCGCTGTTCGTCAACTTCGGTGTGCAGATGACCAGCGCCGGCACCTATGGCGTTGTGGTCACCCGCAACTCCTACGGCTCTGGCGGCACCACGCCGAACCAGGTGGCCGTGGGTACCGGGCTTGACAGTGCTCTGCCGGTTGTCGTTAGCCGTATCGAGGACGACAGCTTCTCGTCGATCCGCGAGTTCAACGCCGTCCAGGATATGGCGAATATCCTGTCCGGCTTTGACTGGGATCTGTCGGAGAGCGGGCAGGTCGCCGCGGCTCTGAGCGAGCTCGACGGTCAGTTCTACTCGTCGATCGCTGCGGTCAACTTCAACAAGGACTTCATCTCCAACATGCGGACGCAGCTCAACGGCCGGCGTGCGCATGGGGCGCCGGGCGTGAACGGCTCGGGCCTCGGGGTCTGGGTTGACGGCTACGGCCAGTTCAGCGATCTGGGTGACTCGGATGGTCCGGTTTCCGAGATCAGCGCCAACACCCGGGGCGGCCAGGTCGGTGTCGACATGCGCTTCAGCGACAACTTCATCTTCGGGCTTGCGGCCGGTCACGCGGACAGCAATGTCAGTGCCGTCACCCGGCCCGAGAGTGC
>JAKSBY010000266.1 GCA_022360855.1 Sphingomonadales bacterium
GCGAAACGTTGTGCGGAGGGCGGTGTGCCCGAACCCGTTGTTGCCCTCATCTGCAACACCAAGGAAATCGGCGAGAACATCTTTCACGTCGTCAGCGAGCAGTATATCGCCGCGGTCCGCGACGCCGCCGGCGCCATGCCGCTTCTGCTGCCGGTGCTGCCGACGCCCGTGGAGTCCGAAGCGCTGTTCGGCGTGGTCGACGGCGTGGTCATGACGGGCGCGGTTTCCAACGTGCATCCGCACTACTACGCGGGGCCAAAGTCGCGCGAAGGCGTCCTGCACGATCCGCAGCGCGACATGACATCGCTGGAACTGATCAACGCTGCCCTCGACCTCGGTATTCCGCTGTTTTGCATCTGCCGCGGGTTCCAGGAGCTGAACGTGGCGCTGGGCGGCAGCCTGCACCAGCATCTGGAGGAGATCGAAGGCCGCATCGACCACCGCGAACCGAAAGACCAGTCGAAAGACGTGCAATACGCACCGGCGCACGATGTGACGCTGACGCCGGACGGCTATCTCGCCGGCCTGCTGGGTAAGTCGCGTCTGACGGTCAACTCGCTGCACGGCCAGGGCGTTGACCGGCTGGCCGACCGGCTGCGGGTGGAGGCGGTGGCCGACGACGGTACGATCGAGGCGGTCACGGTCGCAGACGCCAGCGGCTTTGCGCTCGGCATCCAGTGGCACCCGGAGTGGCGGCCTTTCGAAAACCCCGACTATCGGGCCGTCTTCAACGCATTCGGCGATGCCGTCCGCGCCTATCACGCGGATGCGGGCCGGGCGCCATAGGAGGCAAACGCGTGCCCACCAGCCTCGCGGAGGAACTTGAGGAGCAATCCCGCTGGACGCCGCGGCCGGGCGAGGCGGACCACGCGCCCTTCAAAAGTCTCATCAAGAACGAATTTCTGCCACCCGCTGAACTCGCGGCGCTGCAAGACCAAGCCGCGCTGAACATGCTGCGCTTCGCCGCCGCCGTGGTGCCCTATTATCGCGACGTGATACGGCGGGAAAACATCGACATCGGCCGCCTCAGGGGCATCGCCGACTGGCCGCGGCTACCGATTTTGACAAAAGAGATTCAACATCGTGAATTCCGTCGGCTGCATGCGGAGCGGCTGCCCCGTGGGGAAGAGGATGGCGGATACGCAGAATCCTCCGGAACCTCGGGCGCGCCGACGC
>JAKSBY010000310.1 GCA_022360855.1 Sphingomonadales bacterium
CAGAAAGCAGGGCGCGAAGGTGACCCAGGTGGTCAGCATGCCGCCAAGGAAACCCGCCGTCAGGGGCGAGAGTGCGGCCGGGTCGCGATAAGCGGCGACGAAGCCGACGAACTGCGTAACCATGATCAGCGGGCCCGGCGTGGTCTCGGCCATGGCGAGCCCGTCGATCATCTCGCCCGGCGCCAGCCAGCCATAGGTGGTCACCGCCTCCTGGCTCACATAGGCCAGCACCGCATAGGCGCCGCCGAAGGTGACGACGGCCATTTTACTGAAGAAAACGCCGATATTCGAAAAGGTGTGATCGGGCCCGAGCATCGCCAGGAGCACGGCCGTGGGCGCGAGCCATAGGGAGCCGAACACAGCGACGCAGCGCGCGGCATAGCCGAAGCCGCCGGGGTGTTCGGGAACGGCCTCCTGGACCGGCTCCACCGTGGAGCGTCTGGTCAGCGCGCCGGCCAGCGCGGCAACCAGAATCACCAGGGGAAACGGGACTTTGAAGACGAACATGGCGAGGAAGGCGGCAAGAGCCAAGATGATGGCGGCGGGGCTATCGAGCGACCGCCGGCCGATGCGCATGACCGCCTGCACGACGATGACGATGACCGCCGGTTTCAGTCCGGCGAACAGGCCCTGGACCACGGGCAGGTTGCCGGCGGTAACGTAGAGCGTGCTGAGCGCCAGGATGACCATGAAGCCCGGCACCACGAAGAGGGTGCCGGCGATCAGCCCACCGCGGATACGGTGCAGCATCCAGCCGACATAGGTGGCAAGCTGCTGCGCCTCCGGCCCCGGCAGCAGCATGCAGAAATTGAGCGCGTGCAGGAAGCGCGCCTCGCTGATCCAGCGCTTTTCCTCCACCAGTATCCGATGCATCAGCGCGATCTGGCCGGCGGGCCCGCCGAAGCTCAAGAGCCCTATCTTGGCCCACACCCGTACCGCCTCACCGAGCGGGACCGGAGGCGACTTCACGCCTTGACCTCACGGAAGAAGCGGTAGAGATCCTCGAACAGGGCGCCGCCGCGCGTCAGCCGTTCCGGATCGTCGCCGGTGCCCGCGACGATTCCGGCCAGCAGGTTGGCGATGCCCTCGGTTTCGGGGCGGCCGAACTTGCCGTCCTTGAGGTCGATGTCGTGAACGATCTCGGCGACGCTTCGAAGCGCCCGGTCATCATCGCCCAAGAGGCGAAGCAGTACCTCGAACGTGCAGTCTTCGCCTTCATGGGTGAACTCAGCCTCGAACATGTCGAAGCGAATCTCGCCTTCGGCCGGGGCATAGCCCTTGCTGGGGACGAATTTGAATTGGGCCTCCGGGTCGATCCAGCGGCGGATCAGCCAGACGCTGGCGATCCTGTCCACACGCACGTTGCGGCGGGTCACCCAAACCCGGTTTTTCAAGTCTTCCAACACGGCATTCTGCATGGTTTGGCCTCCCGGCTCGGTAGCGCCCCCGGCTTCTGATATGCGTTCGTCCAGCGCCCTGAGAGTGGCTTCGGCGGCGGCGTGGCCCTCGGCGCCGAAAAAGTCGATCGCTTCGATCTCGGCAATACGCCTGCGGGCGCGGGCCAGCGCGCGGCGCGCCTCGTCGGGCGGAAGCGCGGCGCCAACCTCCTCGACAAGTTGCTCGTAATCGGCGTTGCGCGCCGAATTGAACAGGGCCTCGACCTGGGCGTCGCTCATGCCGTCGACAAAGCGCGATTCAAGGATCGCGCCCTCGCCGCCGCTTGCGGTCAGCTCGGTCAGCAGCCACTGGAAGTCTTCCTGCGACTGCTCGTTCATGGGCAGTACGTAGACCGAGTTCTTGATCGCGACCGCGCCGAGGCTCTGCAGGCGGCGCCAGATCTTGACCCGGCGCGAGCCCGGGCCCTGCGGGAACTGGTACACCAGCACCAGCCAGCGCGTTTCCGCCTCGGTTTCGCCCATGCGGCTGCTTTCTGTTACATTCGTTGACTCTTATTGTTACATATGTATCTTAAATCAGACAAGAGCTATTGCGAGGATTCGCCGTTCCAATGAACGCACCGGAAACCCTGATTCTCCGCCGGGAGGACATCGCTGGGACCATGGCCCTGGCCGACTATATCGAGGCGGTGGAACTTGCCTTCGGGCAGCTTGCCGACGGGGGCATGTCCGTACCCCCGGTGGTGCACATTCCGGCGGCCGGCGGCGCATTTCACGTCAAATCCGCGGGCTTCGCGAGCGGCCCGCCCTATCTGGCGGTCAAGGTGAACGGTAATTTCCCTGGCAACCCGGCAGCGACCGGCCTCCCGACCATCCAGGGGGCCATCCTGCTCTGCGACAGCCGCAACGGCTCGCTTCTGGCCGTGGTCGATTCCGCGGAGGTGACGGCGATGCGGACCGGCGCGGCGACGGCGGTCGCGGCGAAGTATCTGGCCCGGCAAAACTCCGAGACCGCAACCGTGATCGGCTGCGGCATTCAGGGCCGCGTGCAGCTCCTTTCCCTGGCTGAAGTTTTGCCGCTGAAGATGGTTCGCGTCTTCGACCTGGACCGAAGGCGGGCCGACGCGTTTGCCGGGTTGATGCGGGATGAGACCGGTCTTGAGGTCCTTCCGGTGGACGACTTCGCCAACGCGACGCGTGCCAGCGATGTGATCGTCACCTGCACCTCGTCCCGGCGCGCCTTTCTGACCGGCGAGCATGTCGCACCCGGCACCTTCATCGCCGCGGTCGGCGCCGATAATCACGATAAGCAGGAATTGGCCCCGGAACTCGTGGCGGGTTCCAGGGTTGTGGTTGATCTTCTCGATCAATGTGCCGGGATTGGCGAGCTGCATCACGCTTTGGAGGCGGAGATTATGACCAAATCCGATGTCGCAGCCGAGCTCGGCGCGGTCGTTGCCGGCGTGGCGCAAGTGAAATTTGGGCCGAACGACGTCGTCGTCTTCGACTCGACGGGCTCGGCGATCCAGGACGTCGCCTCCGCCGGGATCATCTACGAGCGCGCGAAGGACGGCGGCGCGGCGCTTTCGGTGGTGTTCGCGTGAGGGCGGGACTCATCGTCGCCTCCGCTTTTGTGCTGGCCGGCGCCGCCGATACACCCGCCGAGCCGATCAGCGCCGCCGCAATTCGGGCCCATATGGAGGTATTGGCCGCCGACGACATGCAGGGCCGCGAAGCCGGCACCGTCGGCTATCTCAAGGCAGCGGATTATGTCGCGGCGCGCTATGCGGCGCTGGGTCTGGCGCCGCTCGGCGACGGCGGCGGCTATTTTCAGAACATCGCGTTTATCGAGACCCGGCTGGCGGCTGCTTCAGCTTCGCTCACCCTGCAACGCGGCGAAGAGGCGCGCGCCCTGCGGTTGGGCGGCGATTTCGTCCGCTCGGGCGGCTTTGGCGCAAGCGAAGAGGCGGTCACCGCGCCTTTGGTCTTCGTTGGTTTCGGCATCCGGGCGCCGGAATACGACCATGACGACTTCGCTGGCGTGGACGTGGCCGGCAAGATCCTGGTTGTGCTCTCAGGCGCGCCGCCGGGCTTCGTCACCGACGAGCGCGCGTTCTATTCCTCCTCGGCCGGCAAGCAGGCCCTGGCCGCCGAGCTCGGCGCCGTTGGGATTTTGACCGTGCGCACGCCTGTTGACCAAAAACGCACGCCGTGGTCACGCTATCAGGCGCGCATCGGGAGTTCGTCGATGCGCTGGCTGGAGGCGGACGGTACGCCACGCGGCGGCTATCCAGAGCTCGCCGGAAACGCGGTCCTCAGCGAGTCCGGCGCGGCACAGCTCTTCACCTTGGCGGACCGGGACCTCGACGCGCTGTTCGCGCGGCATAGCGCGGGCGAGACCGGCAGCTTCGACCTCGGCGTCTCCGCCACGCTTGGCCGGCGCTCGGAACAGCGGCGCGTTTCCTCACCCAACGTGCTGGCTCTTCTGCCCGGCAGCGATCCCAAGCTTAGAGATCAGCATGTGTTGTTCACCGCGCATCTCGACCATCTCGGGACCCGCGTCGACGGCGCCATCTATAACGGTGCCTATGACAACGCGGCCGGCGTCGCGATCATCCTGGAAATCGCTAAGGCCATGGCGGCCGGGCCGCCCTGCCGGTCGGTCATCTTTGCTGCCCTCACCGCCGAAGAGAAGGGTCTCAGGGGCTCGGACTATCTGGCCCACAACTCTCCGGTGCCCAGCGACAGCATCGTCGCCAACATCAACATCGACATGCCCTATCTCGGTCACCCGATCGCCGATGTGGAGGGCCTCGGCGTTGAGCACTCCACCCTGCAGGACGCGTTGACCGCCGCCGCGTCGCGGGTCGGCCTTGCCGTGACGCCCGATCCCCGGCCCGAGCTCGTGCGGTTCATCCGCTCCGACCAGTTTTCCTTTGTGAAGCAGGGCATTCCCGGCCTCAATCTCAAGGCAGGGTCGCAGTCGTCGGACCCGGAGGTCGACGGCACGGCGCTGCGCAGCGCCTTTCTGCGCGCGCACTATCACCGGCCGAGCGACGACTTGAGTTTGCCGTTCAGCGAGGTCGGCGCCAGGCGTTTGGCGCAGGTCGCGCTCACGTTCGGCCAGATTGTCGCCAATGACGATGAACCGCCGCGCTGGAAGGAAGGCGATTTCTTCGGCGACCGGTTCGGGCGCGCCGCCGTAAGGTGACGCGCTAGAACCGCCCAATGACCGTGAAGCGTGCGTTGATGGGTGCTCCCACGGTCGCCTGATGCGTACTGTGTGAGTTCGGGAAGTAGAGCTCGTCGGTCAGGTTCTCGACATTGACCTGGAGACGGATCTTGTCGGACACGTCGTAGTAAGCCGCCGCATCGACACGGACATAGCTCGGCAGGACCGCGGTATTCCCGTTATTGATGAAGCTCTCGCCCTGATAGGTCAGACCCAAGCCGAGACCGAACTTGTCCGTGATCTGGACGTTGTTCCAGACCGAGAACATATGCTCGGGCAACTCGCGCGGGCGTAAACCCGTCGGGCCGGCTCGATTGACCTGCTCACCGTCAAGATAGCTATA
>JAKSBY010000067.1 GCA_022360855.1 Sphingomonadales bacterium
CGCGCAGCTGATGCGAGAACATCACCGGATACCAGTAGTCCCGAAAGCCGAGCGGTGTGCTGTCATACAGGGGGAACTGGGTCTTGCCGGGCGCCCGCCCCGTGACCTGGTTGGGAAAATCATGGACCTTGTTTTCGACCGGCTTGGCTGCACTCATCGTCATCTCCTATCCTTCATCTTCCTGAACCTTCGTGCCGTCGGGATGGCATAGGTCCAAGGCCGTATAGATCAGTGTTCGCGTCAGCGCCTTCATGCTCTCGACATGTGCCTCGCCCATGGAGAACTGGCCCGAGAAATCCAGTTTTCGGGGCGGTGGGGTCATGCCGACACGCGCCGTGGGTACGCCCCATTGCCGCAGCACGTTGGCTTCGGTGGCGCCGCTGCCGCCGGTCTGCGGGCTGTATGCCTCCCCGGTGGCATACTCCCAGCCGCGAATGGTCGACCGGATAACGGGATGGTCCGGGTCCGTATGGCTGCCCGGCACGCCAAGGAGCATATCCCATTCGAGGACCATATCCGGGTGTCGCTCCGCGATCGCCTCGATACCGCCCTGGAACTGCCGGCGTACGTCGGCAATATCGGTGCGCGGGCTGACCCGCAGGTCGATGAGGATATCGCAAGCTTCCGGGATGAAGGTGGGCTTGTTCGGCCAACCGGCCCGGATGCAGCCAATGCTGCCCTGCGGCGCGACGAGCCCCGACGTGTTGGCATGCGTGTAGTCTTTGAACCAGGCCTCCAGCTCCTCGACGACCTTGGCCGCGTCGAGGATGGGATTACGGTGTTTCACGACATGACGGGTGCCGGCATATCCCAGCACGCCTTTGACCCGCACGCGAAACCAGCTTACGCCGACTTCTTCGTAGGAGACGCCACCGGGCTTGGCAACGACTGCGCAGTCGGGCCGGCCGCCCTGCTCCAAAAGATGGGCGCAGCCGACCCCATGGCCAATCCTGCGTGCTTCGGGACGGCCGGGACGGCCATTGGTCGGCATGCCGCCGGCGCAAAGTGCAACGGTCAGGTGGCCGCTCAGCGGTATCTGCGCGCGGGCAAGAGCAACCGCCGCCATCAGCGCGCAGGCGCCATGTCCCTTAGGATTATGCGCACCCAGCCCCTGCACCACGCCGTCCCTGACGGTGGCCTTGGCCACCTGATCGGGACGCGCTTCCAGGTCGATCCACGGGCTGTCTTCCTCGGCGCGGCCGGCGAAGGCCGTATCGATCGGCGCATACAACATCAGATGGGTACCGCTTCCGGCGCCGGCATAGCGTCCGACCGCATTGGCCTGGCCGGGTTGAATGGCTTGCACATCGCCCTCCAGGCCCTGCGCATTCATGAACTCTCCGAGAAACCCGGCAAGCTCCGCTTCCTCGCCCGACGGGCTCGGGATATCGACCATGCGCGCCGTCAGCTCAAGGAGCTCGGCGGGATCAACCGCCTGCCATGCCTTCTCCGTTAAATCCTCGATCGTATCCATCGCCAAAAAATCTGTGCGCCATCAATTCATCATCAAGCCGCCGTTCACCTCAATCATCTCGCCCGTAAGGTAGCTGCCCGCTTCGCTGGCCAGCAGAAGGACGGCCCCGGTCACATCCCGGGGCTCGCCAGCCCGGCCCAACGGGATACCCGAAACGATGCGATCGAAGACTTCAGGCGGCGTCTCGGCGTGGATGGCGGTTCGGATCACACCGGGCGCCACACCGTTTACTGTAATTCCGTATGGTGCCAGCTCCCTGGCAAGGCTTCGCGTCAACGTGCTCACCCCCGCTTTCGCCGCCGCGTAGGCGCCGATTCCCGGGTTTCCGCCGCCACGCGCGGCGCTTGAGGAGATATTGACGATGCGGCCCGCGCCCTTGGCCTTCATCGGCGTCATGGCGCATTTGGCGCAAAAAAATACGCTGTAGAGATTGAGGCGCATGATTTCATCGAACTCGGCCTCGGACATCTCGCCCAGCGGCTTTCTGCCACCAAGGCCCCCGGCATTATTGACCAGGATATCGACCGGGCCAGCCTCGGCTTCCACTGTCTCAAAAAGACCGTCCACCTCGGATTCGTCCGATACATCGGCCTGAATGACGGTCACACCCACCTCACCGGCCTCATCAAAGATGCGCCGCCGTGTTTCCTCCGCGCCATCCGCATTACGATGATAGTTGATGGCCACGGTGGCACCATTGCGCGCCAGCTCCACCGCTATCCGCCGGCCGATGCCGGCGCTTGCCCCCGTCACCAGGGCGACCTTTTTTCGCAAATCGACTTGCACGTTTTGATCCGATTCATGGCATCGCCAGCAGGCGGCCCCGATGTTTGTGGACAAACCCCTCCTTCATGACGAAAGACACGTTTTCCAGAACCGTTACGTCGCTCAGGGGATCACCTTCAACGGCGATAATGTCGGCTGCTTTACCCGGCTCGATCGACCCGGTGGTCTCCGCAACCCCCAGGTGATCGGCGGCGTTGACGGTCGCCATGACGATCGCGTCCATGGGCGAAACGCCGGCCTCGATCAGCAGCGCAAACTCCTGGGCGTTCCGGCCGTGCGGGCTGATGGCCGCATCGGTACCGAACGCCATCTTGATACCCGCCTCGTAGGCGCGCCGAACCTGCGCGATCTTGTTGTCGGTGCGGTCCTTGCTCTTTTGACGCACGGCTTCGGGCAAAGACGGGTCGTTCGCCACGCGGGCCGCCGACGCCTTGTGGGCCAGCATGGTCGGCACCAGATAGGCGCCGGTTTCCAGAAACAGCCGCACCGATTCATCGTTCATGAAGGTACCGTGCTCGATGGAATCGACACCGGCCCTAAGCGCGGCATTGATACCGTTGGTACCGTGCGCATGCGCCGTCACCTTGCGGCCCAAGCTGTGCGCGGTTTCGACCACGGCCCTGATCTCTTCATTGGTCATCTGCTGATCGAGGCCGGCGGAGATTTCGCTGGTGATGCCGCCGGTTGCGGCGATCTTGATGAAGTCGGCACCGCGCTTGATCATGTAGCGCGTTGTCTTGCGGCACTCGGCGGCGGAGTCGCAGATGGACTTGGGCGCCAAGAGCGCCTCGATGTCCGGGCGGTAGCCCATGAAATCGCCGTGTCCGGCCGTCGGTGTGATGCCCTGCCCGCAGACGAGCAGGCGCGGGCCCGCCACTTTGCCTTTTGCGATGCCGTCCCGGATGGCGAACACGGCCTCGAAGTCATCGCCGCGGAAGCCTGCCGTATCGCGCACCGTGGTGAAGCCCGCCATCAGCGTCCGCCGCGCATTCATCGCTGCGCTGATCGCCTGGTCGGGACCGCTGGACACGACGCGGCGCAGTTTGAAGCCCGGACCGGACTCGGACGTGATATGCACGTGGCTGTCGATCAGGCCCGGCAATACGAACTTGCCGGAAAGATCGATCACCCGAACACGGTCCGGATCCCCGGCGATATCGCCAGGCGCCGCAAAGCCGGCGCGTATTTCGACAATCTTGTCGCCCGCAATGACGATGCTCTGCCGCTCCTCGACCGAGCCCCCCGGCACGGCCAGAAGCCGGCCGGCGTGAATAAGGGTGTGCGTCGTGTCTTGGGCGTGGACATCGGTGAGGAAGACAAGACAAGCGACGACGGCCGACGCCATGACCGTCAGGGCCGCCCTGACATGTCTCGCAAAAGAGACGTCAAACATCTCGCGCATCTGGTCACAGCCTTTAAACATAAGCCTTGATCACTCGTTCCTGTAGACTACCCCGGATCGCATAACGAAGACTACGCTCTCCAAGGCGGTGATATCGTCAAGCGGGTTTTGCGCAACTGCGATGACATCCGCAGCAAGGCCCGGCTCTATCTTGCCGATCTCACCCGCCAGGCCGACGTGATCGGCGGCATTTACGGTCGCCGTCATGATCGCCTCCATCGGGCTCATCCCGACCTTGTCAACCAGCAGGGCGAATTCCCTGGCGTTCTGTCCGTGCGGCGTGATCGCCGAATCCGTCCCGAAAGCGATTTTGACGCCCCCCTCATAGGCCATCCGCGTCGCGTCGAACCAGGCCTCCGCGACCGCGCTGAGCGGCGGGGCCGAGCCACGGGAGACATTGCGGGCGGAGCCGGGGACGCGGCCCGAAGCATGGTCGGTGAAGCGAACGGTGACCAGCAGCGTCGGCACGAGATAGGCGCCGGTTTCCTTGAACAGCGCGATCGCCTCTTCATCCAGCACGCGGCCGTGCTCGATGGAATCGGCCCCGGCCCGAAGGGCCGATTTGACGCCCTCCAGCCCGGTGGCATGCGCCGTGACCTTGCGGCCGAACTTGTGTGCGGTTTCCACCACCGCCCGCATCTCGTCGGCGAACATGTGCTCCTGATCGCCACCGCGTTCGCCGCCCGTGGCCCAGCCGGTAGGAACCATCTTGATGAAGTCGGCGCCGCGCTTGACGAGGTAGCGCACGGCGTCGCGGCATGCATACGGGCCCGAGCACATGGCACGGGATTCGAACAAATCCATCACTTCCGAGCGGTAGCCGAGGAAATCCCCCTGACTGGCCAGCGATCCAACGCCCTGCCCGGCGACGAGAAGCCTGGGGCCCGGAACCTTTCCAGCCTTGATGCCGTCGCGTAGTGCAAAGACGGAATCGAAGCTGTTGCCCCGGTATCCGGCCGTGTCGCGCACCGTGGTAAAGCCCGCCAAAAGCGTGTCCCGCGCATTGGCCGCGCCCCAGATCGCCCGGTGGGCATCCGAATGAACAACGCGATCAAGCTGAAAGCTGGCGCTCGGCGTGCTCGTCACGTGGGTATGCGAATCGATCAGCCCCGGCAGCACGAAACGATCAGTCAAATCGATAACCGCGGCATCGGGATAGCCGGCAACCGCAGGCGAGATGAAGCCATCGGCGATTTTGACGATTCGGCCGCTCGCAATAACGACACTTTTTCTGGCCTCGGACGGCTCGCCGGGCACCGCGAGCAACGTGCCCGCGTGGATAACCGACGGCGTGTCGTCCGCATCGGCAGCGCCGCCGAAGCCGGCCACCAAAGCGGCCAGCGCGACGGCGGCCCGGCCTCGCCTATGGCAAAACAGGAGAAGCCGAGCCGCGCCGAACATACCCTGACCGCCCGCCGGCTAGTATTTGAACCTGAGGACGACGGCCCAGGTGCGCGGGTCGCCCGGAAGCTTGCTCTGCGTGACCAGGTCGGGCTCGAGGATCTGGAAGTCCGCCTCCGTCCCGGTCAGACGCGAGATGATGAGTTCGTCGGTCAGGTTCAGACCGACCACGCTCATGCTCCAGCGCTCGTTGGGGAAGGTGTAGGTCAGCCGCGCATTGAGGACGTTGACGGCCTCGATGATGTCCGCATCGCGGTTGAGCACGCCGAGATTGTTGCCGCCGGCAAACTGCTCGCCGACATATTGGTGCTCGAATCTGAGGAGTGCCTGGCCGCCAATGCCGAGATTGGCGGTTTCGATGTCCACCTCAATACTGTTGCTTGCCGACCATTTCGGGCTCTGGGTCTGCCGGTTGCCGTCGAGAATCAACTCCTGGAACGTGTCGCCGTCGACCTCGATCACCGCGAAGCCCCTTTGGAATTTGGCATCCAGATGGGTTACCGCGGTGCTCAAACGCAGCCACGGCGCCGGCTGCATCCGCGCTTCGAATTCGATGCCGCGGTTGCGCGCCTCGCCGATATTCGCAGTCATCGGCGTGGTAACGTCAAATTCGTTCTCGCCGATCAGCTCCACCTGAAGGTCGGTCAGCTCCATCCAGAACAGGCTGATGCTGGTCTGAAGCCGGCCGTCGAACAGCTGTGCCTTGTGTCCGACCTCGTAGTTCCAC
>JAKSBY010000408.1 GCA_022360855.1 Sphingomonadales bacterium
GCGGATCCACGGCGGGAAGCCTACGCCCTGGCGTATTAGGCTCACAACAACAAACAACAAGAGGAACAGCTCATGGATATGTCAGCGATTAATTTTCTCGCGGTATTTGTAGCAGCCCTGGTGGGATTCGTGGTGGGTTTTCCCTGGTATGGGCCGTTATTCGGTAAGGCCTGGATGTCGACAGTGGGATTGACCGAGGAAGATGCCGCGAAAGCGAACATGCCGGTGATATTCGGCAGCGCTCTGGTCATGCAATTAATAATGTCATTTTGCCTGGCCATGTTCTTCTATGGCGACCCGCAAGGGGCGGAGCTGATAAATGCCGGCAACGGCGCCTTCTACGGATTTTTAACAGGATTCGGATGGGTCACCATGGCATTAGGTGTAAACGCCCTGTTCGAACAGAAGTCATTCAAGTACATCGCCATCAATGGCGGCTACTGGATAGTGGTGTTTACCATCATGGGCGCCGTCTTGGGCGCCTGGAAGTGAACTTGTGTGAGCCAGATCCTAATTCATAGGAGATTTTCATGGTCGGAATGACTCGACGAACGCTAATCAAACAAATCAGCACAATCGTGGGTGCAACTGTAATGAGTGGTTCCGGCATTAGCCGTGCCCAATCCGCAAGTAGCGAACTAGGCTTCATGTCCGCCGGTGAGCTGGCGGCATTGTTGCGCAGCGGAGATATCAGCTCAGTAGAGTTAACTCAGTATTTTATTGAGCGCATTGAGAATTACGACCAAATTCTAAATGCAGTCGTAGTGCGGGATTTTGAACGCGCGCTCGAAGCAGCGGTGGAAGCAGATAGAATGTTAGCGCGGGGAAGTGTTCGGGGTCCTTTGCATGGATTGCCCATGACCATCAAAGAATCTTATGACATTGCCGGCCTACCTACCACGTGGGGCATTCCGCAGGCTGCCAATAACATCGCTCAAGCAGATGCGGTAGTTGTGCAACGCCTGAAGAATGCCGGGGCTCACTTTCTGGGTAAGACAAACGTACCTATAAACTTGGGTGATTTTCAAAGCTACAACGCCATATACGGCACGACAAACAACCCGTGGGACACTACCCGCACTCCCGGTGGATCATCCGGGGGAGCCGCCGCCGCTGTTGCAGCCGGGCTTACCGGTCTCGAGAGTGGTTCTGATATAGGCGGATCTATTCGAAATCCAGCTCATTTCTGTGGCGTCTACGGTCATAAACCAACTCTGGGAATAATATCTTCTCGCGGTCATCAGCCGCCTGGAGTTCCCCCCTCTCCGCAGCATCCCGATCTCGCGGTACTAGGGCCACTGGCGCGAAGTGCGGAGGATCTTGCTGCCTCACTGGATATCGTGGCGGGTCCTGACATCTTAAATGCCCCGGGTTGGCGCCTGGATCTGCCCGCGGCACGCATGAGTTCCCTGAGTGAATTGCGAGTGGCGATTTGGCCGGATGATCCTAATTCACCGGTTGCTACCGAGATCTCTGATAGAGTGCAGGAGATTGGACGGGTGCTGGCAAATCTTGGTGCAACCGTTTCCGATACAGCCCGCCCC
>JAKSBY010000230.1 GCA_022360855.1 Sphingomonadales bacterium
CCTGGCGCTCGCGGCCGGTATGACCGCGATCCGTTTCGCACTCGACGAGCGCTGGGAGGCGGCGATCGTCGCCGTGATCGTCGCCGGCGTATTCGACGGCCTGGACGGCACCGTGGCGCGGCTCCTGAAAGGCACCAGCCGTTTCGGCGCCGAGCTCGATTCGCTGTCGGATGCCATCAGCTTCGGCGTGGCGCCGGCAATCATCCTTTATCTCTGGGGGCTGGACACTCTGGGCGGGCTCGGCTGGGGTGTCGCGCTCGGCTTCGCGGTCTGCTGCACCCTGCGGCTGGCGCGCTTTAACTCCGCCCTCGACGACGACGAGCAGCCGCTCAAGCGCGCCGGTTACATGACCGGGGTTCCCGCGCCGGCCGCCGCGGGATTGTCGCTCATGCCCGTGATGATCTTCTTCGCCCAGGGCTGGCAGGCGGCGGTGCCGCCCATCGGCATCGCGGTCTGGACCGGGTTCGTCGCGCTTCTCATGGTCTCCCGGGTGCCGACCTTTTCGTTCAAGGCGCTGGTCGTCGGCCGCAACGAGTTGGTGCCGCTGCTCGTCACCGTCGCGCTATTTGCCGGTCTGGTCTCGGTCTACACTTGGTGGTCGCTGCTGGTGATCGGCTTCGCCTATCTGGCCTCAATCCCGCTGAGCTGGATACGGGCGCGTCGCAGGCTCGCGCGCTGGGCTTCCAAACGCCAGCGTCACAGCTAATTATTCGGCTGGGGCCTCCGCCGGGGGGCGGCTGCGGAACTGTGTGACCTTGTCTCCTAACCTGAGCCGGAAAGCGAGCAGGCTGGGGGTCACGACAAGAGTCAGCACGGTCGCGAAGCTTAAGCCGAAGATCACCGTCAGAGCCAGATCCACCCAGATAAAGGCAGTCGGCGACCCGATCACCACTTCAGGCTTGAAAAAGTCGACATTGAACGACAGCGCCATGGGCAGGAGCCCGATGACGGTGGTGATCGTCGTCAGCAGGACCGGGCGCAGGCGCTGGGTGCCGGTGCGGATGATCGCCTCCATGGGCTCCATGCCGGCCTTGACCAGCCGGGCATAGGTATCGATCAGCACGATATTGTTGTTCACCACGATGCCGGCGAGCGAGATGATGCCGACCCCGGTCATTACGATCACGAAGGGCCGGCCGGTGACCACCAATCCGAAGAGGGCGCCGGTGGTCGACAGCAGCACCGCGATCAGGATGAGGCCGGCGTGGTAGAAGCTATTGAACTGGGTGATCAGGATGATGCCCATCAGGAAGACGGCCAGGATGAAGGCCTGGATCAGGAAAGTGCCTGATTCCTGCTGCAATTCGTCGGCGCCGGCAAAGGTGATGCGGAGCCTGGGGTCGAAATTCTGCTCGGCGATCCAAGCCTTGATCTCTCTGACCTTGCTGTCGATGGTAATGTCTTTGGAGGCGACGTTGGCCTTGACCTCCATCACCCGGTCGCCGTCGACCCGGCGCACTTCGGTAACGCTCTGGCGTGCCACGCGATTGACGAAATTCGTGATCGGCACGCTGCCCTGCGGCGTGGTGATGCGCAGATTGTCCAACTCCCGGATGCCGCGGTCGTCGATCGGGAAGCGGACCCGGATGTCGATCTCGTCATCGGCATCGTCGGGCCGGTATTTGCCGACCAGGGTGCCGTTGGTAACAAGCTGGATGAAGCTGCCGATGGCGGCGATGTTGGTGCCGTAGCGGCCGGCTTCCGCGCGGTCGACGGAGATCACCCACTCGATGCCGGGCAGGGGCCGCGTGTCCTCCACATCGACGAGGCCGACCATGCCGCGCTCCATATGCTCTCGAAGGGCCACCGCAGCCGGTTCGATAAGCTGCAAGGCTTCCGATGAAACCTTGATCTGGATATCCTTGCCCTGAACCGGCCCGTCCTGTTGGACTCGAGGCTCGACGATGATGCCCGGGATCGTCGCCGTGCGCCGCCGCGCCTCGTCGATGATCTCCTGCGCTGGCGGGCGGGTCTGCCAATTCTCGAAGATCAGGGTCACGATGCCGCCGACATCCTGGGCCGTATCCTCGCCGCCGACGGCGCCCGTACGCGCCGTGATCGCTTTGACGCCCTCCATGCCGATCACCCGTTGCTCGGTCTCGCGGACCAGACTGTCCAGATCGTCGATGGAGAGGTTGCCGCGCGCATGCACCAGAAGCTGCACGCTGTCCGGCTGGTTGTCGGGGAACAGCACTTGCCCCTTGTTGAGGAAATCGAACAGCGTAACCACAACCAGGAGCACCGCGAAGGCCGACAGGATCACCAGGCCGGGCTGGCGGATAAGCACGGCGAGGCGCCGGGCATACCAGCCGGTGAAGCCCGTGATCTCCGAAAGGTCAAGTTTGTGGTCGCCGGCCAGGAGCGCCATGATGCGCGCATCCGCAATACCCGGCCGGCCGATCAGCGAGCCCAGCGTGGGCAGGAAGATCAGCGCCATCATCAGCGAGCTCGCAAGCGTGAAAATCAGGGTGATCGGCAGATACTTCATCCATTCGCCGATAATGCCGGGCCAGAACAGGAGCGGCAGAAAGGCGGCGAGCGTGGTCAGGGTGGACGAGGTGATCGGCCAGGCCATGCGCTGCGCGGCCAGCAGATAGGCGCGCCCCTTGGGCTCGCCTTCGAGCATCTTGCGGTCCGCGTATTCGGAGACCACGATGGCGCCGTCGACCAACAGCCCGACCGACAGGATCAAGCCGAACATAACGACCGTGTTGACCGAATAGCCGGCAAAATAGAGCAGCATGATGCCGCAGAGGAACGAGCCCGGGATCGAAACTCCGACCAGGGCCGCCGAGCGCCCGCCCATGGCCGCAACGACGACGATGACGACCAGGAGGATGGCGGAGAGCACGCTGTTGCGAAGCGTATCTAAAAACTCGGCGGTGAACACCGACTGGTCCCAGATGAGTCCGACCTGGATGTCCCCGGGCCACGCCTCGGACGAGGCCGTGGCGACCGCGCGCACCATCTGCGCCGTATCGACCACATTGGTGCCGACGCGCTTGGAAACGTCGATAGTAATAGCCGGCTGACCGTTATAGCGGGCGTAGGAGGCGGCCTGCTTGAAGGTGCGCCGCACCTCGGTGATGTCGGCAAGCGTGACCACGCCGTCCTCGGAGGTTTTGACCGGGAGTTCCAGGATGTCCGAGGCGGTTTCGAACAGGCCGGGGACCTTGACCGCAAACCGGCCCTGGCCGGTTTCCAGCGAGCCCGCGGCGACGAGCTGGTTGTTGGCGGCTACAAGGTCCAGAAGGTCCGACTGGCTGACATTGTAGGTGACCAGCTTGGTCGGATCGACGATGACTTCGAGGACCTCCTCGCGCTCGCCGTTGATCTGCGCCTCCAGGACGTTTGGAAGGGCTTCGAGATCGTCCTTCAATTGTCTGGCGACCCGGATCAGGCTGCGCTCCGGCGCTTCGCCGTAGAGCACCAGAGTCATGATCGGGAATTTTGCCGCATTGAATTCGAGCACATAGGGCTCGTCGGACTCGTCGGGCAGCTCCGCCTTTCCCCGGTCGACCGCCTCGCGGACATCCAAGAGCGCCTCTTCATTGTCGAAGCCGGCATCGAATTCGAGATAGATATTGGCGTTGCCCTCCAGCCCGACCGAGGTCATCTCCTTGAGGCCCTCGACGGATTTGAGCTCCACCTCCATCGGCTTGATCAGCAGCCGCTCCGCGTCTTCCGGCGAAATGCCG
>JAKSBY010000385.1 GCA_022360855.1 Sphingomonadales bacterium
CCGCTCACGCTGATCGACGGGCTCTTGGGCCCTTTGGCGAGCCGTACGACCCTGGAGGCCGTGCGTGGCGCCGAAAGCTTCGCTCAGGGTGTGGCGCTGGTCTTCTCCAGCTCGGAATTCCAGCGGAGGTAGCCATGAAACGCCGCACGCTGATCAAATCCCTCGCCGCCGCGCCGATCGTGCTCAGCTTCCCCGGCCGCCGCGCCTTTGCCAAGGCCGCCGGCGAAAACCGGCTCATCGTCGTCATCCTCAGAGGCGGCATGGACGGGCTCGCCGCCGTCCCACCTGTCGGCGACCCGGCCTATGGCCGGGGCCGCGACCGGCTGGCGATTCCCAAAGCCGATACGCTGTCGCTCGACGACAGCTTTGCGCTGCACCCCTGCCTCGCCAACCTGCACGGCTTCTACAAGGCGAAGGAGGCGGTGATCCTGCATGCCATTGCCACGCCCTATCGCGAGCGCTCCCATTTCGACGGCCAGGACCTGCTGGAGAACGGGACCGCAAGCCCGAAAGGCGCCCGCGATGGCTGGCTCGCCCGGGCGCTCGACCGGATGCCCGGCGCGCCCTTCGGCGAAGGCGAGGCGGCGGTCGCCCTGGCGCGCTCGATGCCGCTGATCCTGCGCGGCTCCAGGGCCGCCTCCTCCTGGGCGCCCTCGGCGATCCCAACCCCGGACGCGGATTTCCTCGCCCGCGTCGCCGGCCTTTATGAGGCCGACGCGCTGCTGGCGGGGGCACTGATGAAGGCCCTGGTGACGCAGGAAATAGCCGGCGAAGCCATGGCCGATGGCGGACGGCGCCGGCTGCGTCCGGGCGGCGGCAACCGCCGGGTCGTGCGCGAGGTGGTCAGGACCGCCGGCGCGCTGCTCTCCTCGGAAGCCGGGCCGCGCATCGGCGTCATCGAGGTCGGCGGCTGGGACACCCATGCCGGTCAGGGCGGCGCCGAGGGGCGCCTGGCCAAACAGTTGTCGATGCTGGATGACGGGCTCGTTGATCTCAAGGCGGCCTTGGGACGGGTCTGGGCCACCACCGCCGTCGCCATCGTCACCGAGTTCGGCCGCACCGCGGCCCAGAACGGCTCCGGCGGCACGGACCACGGCACGGCGAGCGCCGCGGTCGTTGTCGGCGGCGCGGTCAATGGCGGGCGCGTCATCGCCGACTGGCCGGGCCTCGGCGGGCCCGATCTCTACGAGGGCCGCGACCTGCGGCCGACCCTGGACATGCGCCGGCTCTTCAA
>JAKSBY010000782.1 GCA_022360855.1 Sphingomonadales bacterium
GAACACGCCGACGAAGCCATCGCCATCATCGACACGGCCTGCGCCCGTTTCACCGCGGCCGACGCGGCGGAGTAGGGCGATGGCCGAAGCGGCTCTGAAAACCAGCTCCGGGTCCGGACCGCCGGTCCGGCATTTTCTCGACCTCGATGCCATCGACGGCGCCGAGCTGCGCGGCATTATCGAACACGCCAAGGCCATGAAGGCGGCGCGCGCCGGGCGGGCCAAGGGGGCCGTGGACGCGGACGCACCCTTCGCCGGCGAGGTGCTGGCGCTGCTGTTCGAGAAATCCTCGACCCGGACGCGAATCTCCTTCGACGTCGCCATGCGGCAGCTCGGCGGCCAAGCCATCGTGCTCGATGCCGGCACCATGCAGCTCGGCCGTGGCGAGGCCATTGCCGACACGGCGTCGGTGATGTCCCGCTACGTGGACGCGGTGATGATCCGCGCCAACAACCACCGCATGCTGACGGCCTTTGCCGAGCATGCGGATGTGCCGGTGATCAACGGCCTGACCGACCTCTCGCACCCCTGCCAGGTGATGGCCGACGTGATGACCTATGAGGAGCACAAGGGCGACATCGCCGGTGCGCGCTTCGCCTGGCTCGGCGACGGCAACAATGTGGCGCATTCGCTGATTCACGCCGCCGCGCAGTTCGGCTTTGCCATGACCCTGGCCTGTCCCGAAGGGGACCAGCCTGACGCCGATATCGTTGCCACGGCCACCGATGCCGGGGCTGAGATCGGCCTCACCGACGATCCGGTGGCGGCCGTGCGGGGCGCCCACTGCGTGGTGACCGACACCTGGACCTCCATGGGCGTCGACGGCGCCGAGGAGCGCCGCGGGCGCTTCCTGCCCTATCAGGTCAACGAGGCGCTGATGGCGCACGCGCCGGATGCGGTGTTCATGCATTGCCTGCCGGCGCATCGCGGCGACGAGGTCACCGACGGCGTAATCGACGGGCCGCAATCGATCATCTTGGATGAGGCGGAAAACCGCCTACACGTGCAGAAAGCCATTTTGCGCTGGTGCCTCGGAGCCTGAGCTTCCATGACCGCCGAACCCATCGTCGTCGCCGACCGACCGGAAAGCGATGATAATCTGGTCATTCCCTTCCAGATCGAAGGGCAGAGCGTGCGCGGCCGTGCGGTGCGCCTCGGCACGGTCGCCGATCAGGTCCTGGCGGCCCACGATTATCCCGAGCCGATCGCCCGGCTGCTCGGCGAAGCGCTGGCGCTGACCGCCATGCTTGGCAGCGTCCTGAAGGTCGATGGCAAGCTGACCCTGCAGGCCAAGGCCGGCGGGCCGCTCGGGCTGCTGGTCGCCGACTATGCCTCGCCGGGCGACGTACGCGGTTTCGCGCAGTTCGATGCTGGCGGGGTGGCGCACCTTCCCGAAGACGCGACCGTCGCGGACCTGCTCGGCAAGGGCTATCTCGCCATGACTCTCGATCAGGCCAGCGCCAAGGAAAGCTATCAGGGAATCGTCGACCTCAAGGGCGAGACCCTGGCGGAATGCGCCAAGGCCTATTTCGCGGACTCCGAGCAGACGCCGAGCGAGCTGGCGCTGGCCGCCGAGCGCGACCCGGTCTCCGGCTATTGGCGGGTCGGCGGCATCATGGTGCAGCATCTCGGCCGCGGCGAGGAGGGCGGCCCGCGGATACTCGATCCCGACCAGTCGGAGGCGTGGAACCGCGCCGCAGTCCTCATGAGCAGCGTCAAGACCGACGAGCTGACCGATCCCTTGCTGCCGCTGACCGACCTCCTGCTTCGCCTCTATCACGAAGACGGCGTGCGCGTTTTCCGTCCGATCTCCATCCGCCGTGGCTGCCGCTGTTCCGAGGAACGCATGGAGCAGGTGATCAGGTCTTTCTCGAAGGAAGATCTGGCAGATATGGCGGACGACGGCCGGGTGACCATCACCTGCGAATTCTGCAACCGCGACCACGTGATCGAGATTTAGGCCGTTAATCCGTCCTTCTATCGCCGGCCCCCTCACCCTCCGCGCCTTGCGGCGCTCCTCCCTCTCCCCCCAACTCTTAAGGGCTTGGGGAGAGGGCCGGGGTGAGGGGGCGCATGGCAGTGGCTTAGCTCACCGCCTCGATCAGGCGGTCGAGGAAGCGGTCGACCGCATCGATTTGGGCGAGCGCGATGAACTCGTCGGGCTTGTGCGCCTGCTCGATGGAGCCGGGACCGCAGACCACGGTCGGCACCTCGGCGCGGTGCTGGAAATGCCCGGCCTCGGTGGCATAGCTGGCGGCGGTTACCGTGTTGGAGCGGGCGAGCTGCATGACGAAGGTCTCGGCGTCGCCCTGGCTGCCGGCTGCCAGCGGTGGCGCGATGGCAAGGACCTCGGTCTCGACCCGCACGCGTTCCGATGTGAGC
>JAKSBY010000430.1 GCA_022360855.1 Sphingomonadales bacterium
AGGCGAGGTCGTGGAACAGCGTCAGCCCGCCCATCAGGCGATGGAGCGGCTCCTCCATGGCGAAGATGTCGTCCCAGTCCGGCATCCGGCTCTCCTTCTGCTCGCGGCGCCGGACGGTCTGATAGATTTTGACCTCCCAGTCGTCGATATCTATATCCTCGAAGGCGACGGGCGCGGGGGCGGCCTCGTCGGGGGCGGCGGCTGGCGTGAGGCCGTCGTCGCGGTCTTGGGCGTCGGGCTTGGCCCGGTCCTCGGGCGCCTTGCGCTTTTTCTTCTTCCTCTCCTTGGTCATGACACCCTCCCGTCACTCATCTCACTTGTCACCCGACGGCTTGACCGGCGGGTCCATGGTTCCGCTGTCGAGGCGGTGGCCTTATGGATTCGCCGGTCAAGCCGGCGAATGACAGGTTGGGGGTTTCGGGGGTGGGGTGCAGGTGTGTTATGGGATGGATTAGCCATGCCAATCTCCATGCAAGGTTGGTGTGGTTAGGGCTTCGTGGGGTGTGGACGCACCTTGCGGAGCCCGCGATACATTAGGCTTTCGACGACCTAACATCGACAAAATTATACCGCCTTTTCAGAAAAGTCAACGCAATAATACCGGCTTTCAGCCAAGGTCGGAGAAATTTGTTGACAGTGGACGGTTGAGGCTCATTGTCCGACCATGATTTCTCCCAAACAATCCAAAGCCGCCCGCGCCCTTCTCGGCTGGACACAGGGACAGCTCGCCGAGACGGCCGGTGTCGGCATCAGCACCGTGCGGGATTTCGAGCTCGGACAGCGCAAGCCCATTGCCCGCAACCGGGCGGCCATCCTCAATGCCTTCGAGGCCGCGGGCATCGAATTCATCTCGCCCAACGGCGGCGGGCCCGGCGTGCGGCTGCAGGAATAGGTCTCGCCCCACTTTTTGGCTTCCGCCGGAAGCCTGCTACACTGGGGGGATGGACAAGAAAGCCATTCGCGCCAGGCTGGAGGCGTTGCGTGACGATCTGGTGGCGCTGAGCGAGGCGTCGGAAGAAGCGCGCGGCGCGGTGGACCTGGACCAGACCAAGGTCGGCCGGCTGTCGCGCATGGACGCGTTGCAGCAGCAGGCCATGGACCAGGCCATCGAGGCGCGCCGGCAGACTGATCTCAAACGCATCGAGGCGGCATTGAAGCGCCTGGACGGCGACGACTACGGCTATTGCCTGCGCTGCGGCGAGGAAATCGCCGCCGAACGGCTGGAGCTGGACCCGGCCACGACCTTATGTACCGATTGCGCCGCGGAGGCCCACCCATGACGACACGCCCCAAGCCCCCTGCCCTGGACCCCGAAACCGTCGCGCCCATAAAGGGCACCGGCTATCCGCCGCCCTTCGACGAGGGTGTTACCGAGCGCGCCAAGCGCCGGCTGGGGGATGCGCTGGGGCTTAAGAATTTCGGCGTCAACCTGACGACCCTGGCGCCCGGCGTGATGTCAGCGCAGCGCCACTGGCATTCGAAACAGGACGAGTTCGTCATGATCGTCTCCGGCGAATTGACCCTGGTCACCGACGCCGGCGAGCAGGTGCTGACCGCCGGCATGGTCGCGGGCTTCCCCGCCGGCGTCGCCGACGGCCACCAGCTGATCAACAGGTCCGACGCCGACGCCACCTATCTCGAGGTCGGCGACCGCACGCCGCTCGACGACGTCGACTACCCGGATATCGACCTCCTGGTGCGCCATGTGGACGGCAAGGAAGCCTACGTCCGCAAGGACGGCACGCCGATCAAGGCCACCACAAGGTAAGCGGTCGCCCGCGCCGCATGCTGGTGTCGGCGCACCTTACACAATCATCGGCTGAGTTCTCTTGGCGAACTTTCCAATTAGGTCATTGATATAACTAAATGAATCTCGCCGGCTCTTCACCGGCCAGACCACCGAACGCCAATATACTGTCGGAATTCTTTACAGAATCGGTGGTTACGCGTGGCGGAGTTTTTCATAAAGCCCTGATGGCGCAAGATAATCCCAAAGTGGTACGATTCTTGCATTGACCAAAGATAGCGAGATTTTTGGGGGTTTCGATGGGAATTCGGACGTTTTTTAGGTCATTCGTCGCCGCTCTCGCCGGCGGTCTGTTTCTATATATTACCGGCCCGGCGCATGCATTGATGGTGCCCTATACCGCGGCGCCAAGTTGCGATATTTCCGGCAACTGTTTTGCGACATTGAATGGTCCGGTGCCTGACCCCGGTACCACCTCGGGTTTCACGATCGAAATCGATCTCGATTTTCCTTTCCATATTGAGCTGTTCGACAGCGACGTAGCCACGGAAGACATTACATTCATAATCACGGCGACAAATAACAGCAGTAACTTCATCAACCTCGATACGGAACTCCGATTCACCGATGAGTTCGGCCAAGTCATCCAAGACCAAGGCCAGGACGTCGTGTTGACGCGTACCGTGTTCTTCTCTGGCCTCATGACGAGCTTTTTCGGTTCGCTCAACTTCCCTGTCGATTTCCCCCTAGACCAGATTATCTTCCATGACCTCATTTTCACGGCCACGGCCACGAACCAGTTGGGTGGCGCACCCGTTGACCTCGAATTCGGTCCGTTAACCCAGGTCAGTTTCCTAAGGTTCGACACAACCTCAAACGTCGGCCTGTGGCCGCACGACATGCCGACACCGGGCACCTTGGCGCTGATGGGAGCGGGCCTGGTTGGCCTCGGGCTCCTGCACCGGCGGCGCAGACGCCTCAACTGATCCCGAAAGCTTCGGCCCAGCGCATGGTGCCGGCGCAGCCGTCGAGCGCGCCGGGGGCGAGCGCCAGGGCCATGAACGCCTCCGGCGGCGCGTCCAGGGGGCAGCGAATGCCGTAGTTCCCGGCCGGCTCGAAGCCGAAGCGCGGATAGTAGCTGGGGTGGCCCAGGACGATGACGCGTGCATGGCCGGCGTCCTTCAGGCGCTTCAGCCCCTCGCGCACCAGCGCCGAGCCGACGCCGCTGTTTTGATGTGCCGGGAGCACGGCCACGGGCGCCAGCGCGACCGCCGGACAAGCCTCCGCCGCACCGGCAATCTCCGCCCGGCTGAACAGGATGTGGCCGACGATCCCGCCACCCGCCTCGGCCACCAGCGAGAGCAGCCCCGCCCCATCGCCGGCCAGCCGCTCCACCAGATCCGCCTCGTCCGGCTGACCGAACGCCGCCTCGTTGACGCGCCGGACGGCCGCGCGGTCCCCGGGCTGTTCCTCGCGGATGGTGACGGCATAGGAGGTCATGGTGCAGTGTCTAAGAAAGCCCCCTCACCCCAACCCTCTCCCCGAGGGGGAGAGGGAGGAGCGGCGCAGCCGCGGAGGGTGAGGGGGCTCTGCAAAATTCTTAACCGAGGCTAACCACGCTCAACGCAGCAGCTCGCGGTATTTGGCGCGGGCCTTGGCGAGTTTGGGCGCGACCACGGCCATGCAGTAGCCCTGGTTGGGATTGTTGGCGTAATAGTCCTGGTGATAATCCTCGGCCGGCCAGAAGGTGACCGCCGGAGTGACCTCGGTGACGATCATCCCGTCCCAAAGCTCGCCGGCGCGCGCCACCGCCGCCTCGGCGGCCGCCTTTTGCGCCTCCGAATGGGTGAAGATGGCGGAGCGGTATTGCGTGCCCACGTCGGCGCCCTGGCGGTTGAGCTGGGTCGGGTCGTGGATGGTGAAGAACACATCAAGGAGCTGGTCGTAGCCGATGGCGTTCGGATCGAAGGTGACCTGCACCACCTCCGCGTGGCCCGTGGCGCCGGAGCAGACCTGCTCGTAGGTCGGGTTCTCGCGCGCGCCGCCCATATAGCCGGAGATGACGCTCTCGACACCCTTCAGATCCACATAGACCGCCTCAAGGCACCAGAAGCAGCCGCCTGCCAACGTCGCGGTTTCATAGGTTGCGATTTCGGTATCCGCCATTCAAGCCTCCATAACGCCCGGCACCGTTAGATGGGGCGCTTGGTGCGAAGTTACCAGAGGCGGGCTACTTGGGGTATGCCCATTCGCCCCTCACCCCAGCCCTCTCCCTCCAGGGGAGAGGGAGCCGGGCCGGCGCGCTCCATCCACGCCCTCTCCCTTGAAGGGAGAGGGAGGAGCGCGTCAGCGCGGAGGGTGAGGGTGACGGAAACAGCCGGGCTAATGGCCTATTCGAGAGCGAGGGCCTGGCGCGCGAGGGCACCGAGCGCGTCGGCATCGACCTCTCCGGCCGAGGCGTATTTCACGCCGCGATAGGCCTTGTTGTGGTCCCCGCCGAGCAGACCCGCAGGGTCCTCGGCGATCTCGG
>JAKSBY010000785.1 GCA_022360855.1 Sphingomonadales bacterium
GGGTCAAAATCCATGCCGGTCTCATCGCCGTCACCCTTGTGGCTTGGCCGGCTGCGCCTTGGGCGCCGCGCCCGCACCGCGCAGGGCAACCAGCTTTTTCAGAAGGTCGAACCAGAACGGCGCACCCAGCGAGACCGCCAGGGCAGTGATCAGCCAGCCGATGATTTTATTGATGACGCCGCTGCGGCTGGCATACCAGTCCGACGAATGGGGTGGCGCCCCGCTCGTGTCCCAGCCGATGGGAAAGGGCCTTAGCTCGGCCTGAACCACTTCCAAATCGGCCAGTTCGTCGACATCTTCGACTTCGGCAACAAAGGCAGCCGCGCTGTCGGCAATCTGATCGCGGAGCGCCGAATCGGTCCACAGCGCGTTGGCCACGCTCAGCGAGTCGGCGTTGAACGCCACCGTCACGATCACCGCGAAAATCAAGGTGACCTGCTTCATCTTGCGATTAAAATTGCCGGCGGCGCGCGTCATCATACTGTCGAACCAGGCGCCAATCTGCTCCTTCGCCTTGTCGATCTCCTGGCCGGCACCGTCGACGATCGCGCTCAGCGAGCTTTTCACGGCCGAATCGGGCAGAGATTCGACGCAGTCGGCAAGCTCGGCAACGTCCTTGATCGGGCCTTTGAGGTTTTTTGCGGTCTTCCCGGCCTCAATCATCGCCGCCGTGAAGTTCTCCGGCGCCAGATAGCTTGGTCCGTGCTTCCCCGATACGCGGCGCGCGGCGGTCATGATCCCGGTGGCTTCGAATGCCTGTTTCAGGGCATCGCCATTACTCTCAAGAAGCTTGGCCAGACCCTGTTCGAGATTCTTGGCCCTGAGGCCGAGAAAGGACGCAACCAGTTCATTGAGAATGGTGCAGATCAGGCTCAGCAGAAGATAGAGAAAAACGAGCCCGATGGTGACATCAAGCAGCGCGTTCATGGCTTCTCCCCCAAATGACCATGTGCCGAAGTGAGGAGACTACGTCATTTTGGTGGAAAAAGACAGGCCCGCTACAATTTTTCGATATCAATCCTCCACCAGCGCCCGGTAGGCATGCCAGGTGGCGTGGCCGACCAGCGGGAAGGTGATAACGGCGCCGACGAAGAGCGTCGCGATGCCGAAGGCGGTGAGCATGACGATCAGGGCACCCCACAAGAGCATCGCCGGGAAATTTTCGCCGACCGTGCGGAAGCTGGTGATCACCGCCGTCACCGCATCCACGTCGCGGTCGAGCAGCATGGGAATGGACACCGCCGAGGCGGCGAAGATGATGAAGGCGATAAAACCGCCGATGGCCGAGCCGAGGCCGAGCATACCGAGGCCGCGCCACGAGAAGAACAGATCGTCGACGAACTGGTCCAACGGCGGCAGCGTGCCGGCGCCGAAGAACAGCGCGAACAGCAAGGTCGCCACACGAATCCAGACCAGGAGCGCAATCATCATCAAGACGCCCATATAGGCGAGCTGCACCGGGGATTTTGTGGACACCAGGAAAACCGATTTCAGGGTGACTTCGTCGCCGGTCTCGTGCCTGCGGCTGGCCTCGTAAAGCCCCACCGCCAGGAGCGGCGCGACGAGCAGAAAGCCGGCGGCAAGCGCCAGGATCAGCGACGTCAGTTCGAGCCGGAACAGCGCGAAAACGAGCACCACCGAAATCAGCGAACAAAGCAAGCCATAAAGCAGGCTGACACCGGGCGCCGCCCAGATATCGCGCCAGCCCGCCGCCAACCACGACCAAGGCGCATCGACCTGGACTTTGTGGATCGTGACCGGCTGAGCCAAAGAGCCATCGGTGGTTTGTGCAGACACGGCGACCTCCTCCCCGATTTTCCCAAGCACTTACCCTGAATAGACCGCAAGGCGGTCTAAGAGGCTAGTGCGATTATCGAGCATAAACCAGGACTGCGGAAGGCTTTTTGATTTGAGTCAGTTGCCGACCGGCTTCGATAGCCCCCTCACCCAGCTCCGGCTAAGGCTCAGCCTTCGGCTTCGCCAAGCCTCCACATCCCTCTCCCCCAAGTTTGGGGGAGAGGGTAGGGTGAGGGGGGTGTTCTCTTTGCTTGTTTCACCCAGGAGATGCCCGTAACCTGCCGCCGGCAAAAAACAAAAACGGTCACAGTAAGGGGAGGAGCCAATGCTCAAATGGTGGTTCGGGGTCAAGCTGTGGAAGCGCATCCTGGGTGCGCTCTTTCTCGGCATCATCGTCGGCACGGTCTGGGGCGAAGGCGTCGAGAGCATCCGCTGGATTGGCGACGTTTTCGTCAACATGATCAAGATGCTTGTTGTGCCCCTGATCTTCACGACTCTGGTGGCCGGCATCTACGCCATGGGCGATCCCAAGAAGCTCGGCTCCATCGGCCTCAAGGCGGTCGGCCTCTATCTCGTGACCACCGCGTTCGCCATCGTCATCGGCCTCACCCTCGGCACGATCCTGGCGCCCGGCGTGGGTGTCGAGCTGGCCGGGGTGACGCCGGAGCCGCAAATGGACCAGCCGTCGCTCAAAGACCGGCTGCTCGGCATCGTGCCGACCAATCCCGTGGCGGCGCTGGCCTCGGGCGAGGTCCTGCCGATCATCTTCTTCGCCGTGCTTTTCGGTATCGGCATCGTCGTTGCCGGCGAAAAGGCCAGGAAGGTCGGCGATATGTTCGAGGCGGTCGCCGACGTCATGCTCAAGATCACCTATATCGTGATGGAGGTCGCCCCCTTCGGCGTGTTCGCGCTGATCGCCTATGTTTCGGGGACGCGCGGCTTTGGCGCGTTGTGGTCGGCGGCCGGCCTGGCGGCGGCGCTCTATCTCGGCTGTCTCCTGCACATGGCGATTGTCCATGGCGGCCTGATCGGGCTCGTCCTGCGCCTGCCGGTCTTCTCCTTCTTCCGCGGCGCTTTGGACGCACAGATGGTGGCCTACTCCACATCCTCGTCGTCGGCGACCTTGCCGGTGACGATCTCGGTGGCGCGGATGAATCTAGGCATCGGCCGGCCGGTGACCTCGTCGGTCCTGCCGCTCGGCGCTACGGTCAACATGGACGGCACGGCTATCTATGTCGGTATCGTGTCGCTCTTCGCCGCCCAGGTCTTCGGCATTCCGCTCGATTTCGGCACCTATCTGACCATCGCGCTGATCACGACCCTGATCTCCATCGGCACGGCGGCGGTGCCTTCGGCGTCGATCTTCCTGCTGGCCGCGGTGCTGGGCGCCATCGGCATCGGCGACGCCGAGACCGCGCTCATCGTCGGCTTCGTACTGCCCTTCGACCGCATCCTCGACATGATGCGCACCGTGACCAACGTCACCGGCGATCTGGCGGTGGCAACCGCGGTGGGCAAATCCGAGGACGAGTTTGACGAGGCGGCCTTCCGCGCCGCGCCGATCGAATAGGGACGCGCAATCGAAGTACCGGCGCTGGTCAGACGTCGTGAAGTCGGTCTAATATTCGGCTTCTAAAGAACGGGCAATTCGGAGGACCGGACATGGCCAACACGCGTTTGACGGCGCCGACGGTTGCGCTTTTCTCCATCTTTCTGCTGGCCGGGTGCAGCGAGGCGCCTCCCGACGCGCCCGAACGGATCCGCGCGATCAAGCCTTACTACGTATCCGAGCCCGCGGGCGGCGATGTCCGCCGCTATTCCGGCACCATCGCCGCCTCCGACACCTCGGCCATGAGCTTTGCCGTCCCCGGAACGGTGGCGACCGTTAATGTCAACCAGGGCGAGCATGTGTCCGCTGGGCAGGTTCTCGCGACCCTCGACCCCGCACCGTTCGAACTCAACGTACAAGGCGCACGCTCCCAGCTTGCCACGGCGCAGGCCAATCACGATGAAAAGAAGCTGGCACTCGACCGTCAGCGCCAGCTCTACGAGCGGGGCTGGGTGGCCAAGGCGGCGCTCGATCAGGCGGTCGCCGCCTTTGACGCCGCCGAGGGCGATCTCAACCTGGCCCGCTCGCGGCTGGGTACCGCCGAGCGCGACCTGGCCAATACGCGTCTCGTCGCCGCCTTCGACGGGCTCATCGCCGAGCGCCATGTCGAGCCCTTTGAGGAAGTGACGGTCGGCACGCCGATCTTCCAGATCAACTCCGACGGGGCGCTGGAGGTGGATGTTTCGGTGCCCGACAGCGTCATCGCACGGCTCTCGGTCGGTGCGCCGGTCACTGTCGAGGTTTCGACCGCCACCGGCTGCGGCTGCGCCGGTCGCATCACCGAAATCGGCACCGAATCCACCGCCGCAAACACCGTTTCGGTGACCGCAGCGCTGCTCGAAAGCCCACGCGAACTGCTGCCCGGGATGTCTGCCGAAGTCAGCATGGTTCTGTCGTCGATCCTGGAGGCGCGGGGCTATCTGGTGCCGCTTGCCGCCATCGCACCCGGCGACGAGGCGGCCCAGGGCTATATCTTCAAATTCGATGCCAACGCCGGGGTCGTCCGCAAGGTTCCGGTACGCGGCGGCGAGGCCGTCGCCGAAAATCACGTCGAGGTGATCGAAGGCGTTGCCGCCGGAGACATTATCGCCGTCGCCGGGGTCTCCTTTCTGCGCGACGGCCAAGCCGTGAAGCTCCTAGGTCAGTAGTAGCTACCCTCTCGATCGGTTCACGGAGACACCGACCATGAACCTCGCCAAACTTGCGCTCAACAATTCCCGCATCACGGTCAGCGCTACTCTCCTGATCGTTTTGGTCGGGATATTCACCTATCTCGGCTACCCCAGCGCGGAAGACCCGTCGATCACGATCCGCTCCGCCAACGTCACCGCCAACTATCCCGGCATGTCGCCGGAGCGGGTCGAGGAACTGATCACCGAACCGCTGGAAGCCGCGATGCGCGAGATCGCTGAGATCGACGAAATCGTCTCCACATCCAAGACCGGCGGTGTGAAGCTCGAACTGACCATCCACGACCGGGTCGACAACCTCGACCCGGTCTTTCAGGACATCCGCAACAAGGCGGACGACGTCCGGATCGATCTGCCGGAAGGCACCTACGGTCCCTATGTCGACGACGAGGTCGGGCTGACGGCCGTCGCCTCCATCGCTCTCTGGGCCGACGGTTTCTCGCTGGCGGAAATGCGCGATGTCGCCCGCGACGTGCGCGACCGTCTCTACACTCTCGCCGGCATCAGCAAAGTCGAGATTCTCGGCGAGCAGGAGGAGCGCATCTATCTGGAGGCGACGCCGGCACGGCTCGCGCAGCTCGGCGTTTCGCCGCAGGAGATCTTCGGCGCGCTGGCGCAGCAGAACATCATCCAGCCGGGCGGCGAAATCGTCGCAGACGGTCGCACCGTGCTTCTGGAGCCTTCGGGCAATCTCGGCTCGGTGGACGAGATCCGCGGCGTCGTGTTCCGTATCCCCAATACCGATCGCGTGCTCCGGCTCGACGAAATCCTGACCATCCGCCGCGATTTCGTCGACCCGCCGGAATACCCGGCCTTCTACAACGACCGACCGGCGATCATCCTCTCGGTCTCCACCGTCGAAGGCACCAACAACGTCGAATTCGGCCGGCGGCTGACCGCGCTGGTTGACGGTATCGAGCGGGAGCTGCCTATCGGCTACGTGCTCGACTACGCCACCTTCCAGCCGGAGCTGATCGACGCGGCGGTGCAAAGCGCTGTCTCCAACGTCTATCAGACGCTCGCCATCGTGCTGGCGGTCGTGATGATCTTCCTCGGGCTCAGAACGGGCATGATCGTTGGCTTCTTCGTGCCCTTGACCATGCTTTTGGGCGTCATCGTCATGCGCTTTTACGGCATCGAGCTGCAGCGCATGTCGATCGCCGCCACGATCATCGCCCTCGGGCTTCTGGTCGATAACGGCATCGTCGTCGCCGAAGACATCCGTGTCCGGCTCGAGCGCGGCGTCGACCGGCTGCGCGCCGCCGCCGA
>JAKSBY010000480.1 GCA_022360855.1 Sphingomonadales bacterium
CCCTCTCAGCAATCGCCAGGATCTATTGAACTACCGGGACATGCTGGTAACTATCCGCGGTCGTCTCACTCGGGCTAAGCTGGAAGGCATGACGCCTGAGGAAATGCTGGAAACCGAACCGACGGACGGGTACGCGGAGCTGAATATCAATACGGCTCAGTGGTTGCTACGAGCCTACGACGAATACCGTTAGTTCGAAGCACAAAAAAGTTATTACTGGGTGCGCATTTGGAAATCCGGTCCCAGTGCCGGATTGATGTAATCATCGGGTAATACGCGATCCGGATCCGGGCGGACACTGAGGTAATCCACGTGGACCGGGATTTCCAGCCAACCATGGGGAGTGCCGGCCGGCATGATAATGATATCCCCTTCCTTAACGCGCTTGGCCACCCAGTCCCCCACGATCAGGCCGCTGCAGGACGGTCCGTTGAGAGTCGTGGTAACCACACTGTCCGGACCGGGCATATTGCCGTTGTAGATCTCACCGCCGGTTACCAATATGCCGGAGCCGGAAGCGATGTAATAGGTCTCGGTCTGGTGCATGTGCATGATGCCGCGAGCGCCACTGGGGCGGGAATCATCCATGGTGCCGCAGGGATTTTGCACATTGGTGTTATCCCGGGCGCTGCCGCGCTCGACCGCGCCGCGATGAATAATGCCGACAGAAAGGTTCAGTTTGCCGATGTCCCGGCTCACGATCTGCCGGTCGACACCGGGCAACTCGTTGACGATTTGCCATTGTTCCTCGGTGATATAGGTTGCCCAGGTCTGGTCGCTTTGGGCGGTGACGCCGGACCACACGATCATCAAGCATCCCAGCAGAGAAAGTTTGAAAGATTTGTTCATGGGGGGCTCCTTGTTTTCTTATAGTAAAGCAGGTGATCAGCTTTAGAAGATACAGCTTGGATGCTGTCGCTGTAAAAGACATATCAAGAGATTCGATTCCGTGTCGCCTCGTGCCGGTGACACAGTTCGCGCCGGTCTGCCGTCGCCGTCATTTGTGGTAGCCTCGTGGCAGTCACGAATAAAAATAATTTCACGGACTCAGTTCATGGCTATTTCCCGGCGCTTTCTCATTTTCACCCTGATCGTTGTATCTCCTGTATTGCTGGCTACTGCGAATGCACAACCGGACCCATTAGACGACCCGGTATCAGAGGACGTCGAACTCGGTGATATCCGAGTGCGTACTGAGGAGTTCGTCCGCCTGCCCCGTATCCCGGAGTCCGCTTCGCCACGGCAAACCAACGATGCCCATGCGCGCATCCAAAATCTCAGCGCACTGCCCGATAATTCCGGTCGCCTGGTGATAAATGATTTACGGGGATTACTTTATTTAACTGATGAACGGGGTAGTGATCCGGTGGTTTACCTGGACCTGCGCAACCAGGATGTTGATTTTGATGACACACCTTTTCCCAATGAGATGGGTGTTGCCGGCGTGGCGTTTCATCCCGACTTCGGCGATCGGAGCGAACCGGGTTATGGTAAGTTTTATACGGCTTACAGTGTGCCCAGTAATAGTGGCGAACCGGACTATCTCGCAGATGAAGATGAAAATCACCACAGCGTGATTCGGGAATGGACCGCAACCGACGCATCAGTCAATGTGTTTCAAGG
>JAKSBY010000402.1 GCA_022360855.1 Sphingomonadales bacterium
CGACGCGCGGGTGCAGGAGGCCAACCTCTTCGACCTCCAGGCCAAATACGCCGACGTCATGACGTCAGACGTCGTTCTCGCCAAATTCGCGGAGTTGGCCGGCAAGCCCTAATCGTCGACCACGTCGGTGGCCGTATCGACGGTCGTAACCGCAACGCCGGCGGCGGTAGTCGCCGCCTTGACGGGCAGGGTGACGACAGCGGCCGCACCGCAGCCGGAAAGCGTGAGGGCAATGAAAAGAAGGGCAAAGATACGCAACATGGCGACCTCCCGGTTTGTCTGGGAGGGCCACGGTGGAGCCAAAGTCTTAACGGGAAGTTGAGCTTCGAATTCGGCCCAACTTGTTGAAAAATTTGAGGTTATTTGCGATTCGCGCCAAGTAGACACGCTCCCATATGTCATTCGCCGACTTGATCGGCGAATCCATGAGGCCACAGCCGAGGTGGTTTCACCATGGACCCGCCGGTCAAGCCGGCGGGTGACAGTTAGGGGCGGTGGCAGCCACAAGCCTTAGACCGAAAAGCTCTCGCCGCAGCCGCAGCGGCCGGTCTCGTTGGGGTTGGAGAAGGTGAAGCCGTTGGAGAAGGTGTCTTCCACGTAATCCATTTCCGAGCCGATGATATACATCAGCGACTGGCCGTCGATATAGAGCCGGATGCCCTTGTCTTCGACCATTTCGTCGGCCGGGTCGGGCTCGTCGACATACTCGACCTTATACGTCAGCCCGGAGCATCCGGCGGTGGCCGTGCCGAGGCGGATGCCGGCGGACGGCTTGCCGCGTGCATCGAGCAGATGCCTGATATGCGCCGCGGCGGCGTCGGTGATGGTGATCGGTGTCATAGTGCCTTCACTCTACTCTCGTCATCCCGGTGGCAAATCCGTTCGCCCCGAGCTTGTCGAAGGGGGAACGGCCGCTCATGCTTCGACACGCTCAGCACGAACGGAATGAGACGTTATTACAAGAATCCCAATTCCAGCTTGGCCTCGTCTGACATCTTCTCGATGTCCCAAGGCGGGTCCCAGACCAGATCGACGGTGACGTCGCCGATGCCGGGCACGTCGCGCACTTTCATCTCCACCTCGCCCGGCATGGATTCGGCCACCGGGCAGTGCGGCGTGGTCAGGGTCATGGTCACCATGGCATTGGCGCCGGCATCGACCTCGACCCCGTAGATCAGCCCCAGGTCGTAGATATTGACCGGGATTTCGGGGTCGTAGATCTGCCGGAGCGCGTCGACGATCCGCTCTTCCAGTGCTACCGGCGCGTTATCGACGTTCTGAACCGGCTCTTCGTCCGCCGCCTCCTGGCCGTTGAGGAACCGGTCGAGGAAGCCGCGGCGCTCGGCCTCGGTCACGATCGGCCGCTCGGGGCCGCTGTCGGTCTTGGTGTGGTCATCCATGGCAAGCTCGTCGCTCATCCGAATATGTCCAAAACTTTCTTAATGCCGCGTATCAGCGCGTCCACATCGTCGGTCGTGTTGTAGAGGCCGAAGCTGGCCCTGGCCGTGGCCGGCACGCCGAAGCGCGCCATCAGCGGCTGGCAGCAATGGTGCCCGGCGCGCACTGCCACACCTTCCCGGTCGAGGATGGTGCCGACATCGTGCGGGTGGCTGCCTTCGATCGTGAACGAGATAATGCCGGCCTTATTTGGGGCGGTGCCGATGATCTTCAAGGAGTTGAGGCCCTGAAGGCGCTCGGTCGCGTAGTCGAGAAGGGCATCCTCATGGGCCTCGATGGCCTCCAGACCGAGCGCGCTGACATAGTCGAGCGCCGGCTTGAGGCCGATGCCGCCGGCAATGTTGGGCGTGCCCGCCTCGAATTTGTGCGGAAGTCCATTGTAAGTGGTCTTCTCGAAGGTCACGGTCTCGATCATGTCGCCGCCGCCCTGCCAGGGGGGCATGGCGTCGAGCAATTCCTCGCGGCCCCACAGCACGCCGATGCCCGTGGGCCCGTAGAGCTTGTGGCCGGAGAAGGCGTAGAAATCGACGCCGAGGTCCTGCACGTCCACCGGGGTCCTGGGCGCGGCCTGGCAGCCGTCGATCAGGATCCTGGCGCCGGCATCATGCGCGAGCCGCGCCATCTCCTTGACCGGCACCACGGTGCCGATGGCGTTCGAGATATGCAGGACCGCGACCAGCTTGACCGGGTTGTCGGCCAGCAGCTTTCGATACGCCTCCAGATCGATGGACCCGTCGTCTTGGATCGGGATCGGCTTGATCTCGATGCCGGTCTGGTCGCGCAGGAGCTGCCAGGGCACGATGTTGGAGTGATGCTCCAGTTCGGAGAGCAGGATCACGTCGCCGGCCTTCAGGGCCGTGCGGCCCCAGCTTTGCGCCACCAGGTTGATGCCCTCGGTGGCGCCGCGCACGAACAGGCATTCGTGGGCCGCGGACGCGTTGATGAAGCGCGCGATGGCGTGCCGCGTTTCCTCATAGGCCTCGGTGGCCTCCTGGCTCAGGAAATAGACGCCGCGGTGGATATTGGCGTAGCCGGTCTCGTAGAGCACGCGCACGCGGTCGATGACGGCCCGCGGCTTCTGGGCGCTGGCCGCAGTATCGAGGAAGGCGAGTGGCTTGCCGTAAACTTCTCTTGACAGGATGGGGAAGTCGGCGCGGGCCGCCTCCACGTCATAGCCGGGGTGGAGCTTCTCAAGCGCGGTCATGC
>JAKSBY010000296.1 GCA_022360855.1 Sphingomonadales bacterium
AGATGCGCTTTGGCCGGCACAAATTTGGCAAACAATGCCGGGCCGCCAAAGGCGAGATTGCTCCATTTCAGGCTCTCGACAACGCGGTGGTCGGCCGCCAGAAGCGCTTCCCGCACCGCCAGGATCACCGGCTTCATGGGATGATCGAGCGCCGCCAGATAATCGGCGACGCGCGCGTCCCTGGACGGCGTCATGACGCCACCGCCATATCGGCGCGCACTATAAAGATGGATCGTCGCATTGTAGCCTCCGTGAACTGTCCCGCCCGTGATCGGGCCGGCGGAGGCTATCCCGGCCCGATCTTGTAAGGCTTGGACGGATTTTACCTCTTTCGGTGGATCGCCACGAGGGCGCCGAGGCCCAGCAGCATCAAGCCGATGGGCGCCGGGCCCGGTATGTAGACGAAGACGTTGTCCTGAATCTCGTCGCCGAGGCCGGTGTTGAGGCGCAGGATATCCGCCAGTCTCAGCGAATTGAGCCAGTCCAGGTCGCTGCGTGAGAAGAAGTTCTCGTACCAGAAGCTGTCGCCATGCTTCAGGCGCGAGAACTGGTCGAACAGGATCATCGTGAAAGTCTGACCCAGAAGGCCGCCGTTATACTCGGCTTCGGCCAGCCCACCGATCCACAGATCGACGTCGTCGACCGAGGCATAGACCGAGGCAAACAGCGAGGCCAAGGCGGCGTCGCCGCCGGTCATGGCCAGGAAGTCCACCCACGGCGTCAGGCCGAGATCCAGGCGCACGTCGTTCAACGACGCCAGGCCGTGGTCGCGGCCGCGCTGGATATTGAGCGCCGCGAGGTCGAAGCCGCCGGCGCCCGGCGGGCCGAACAGGAAGTTGCGCACATCGTCGATCAAGAGCGTATCGATATTCTGCGCGCCGGAAAGCGTCAGGCCGCGCAGGATCGGGTCGATGCCGACGGTCTCCACAAAGGCCGGATTGAAGAACGCGTCCCTGAGCGCGACCGCACCACCCATCACCGGCGCCAGCACCGAATCCAGAAGCGGCAGATCGGGCGGCAGCATGGTGTGGCCGAAGCGGAAGGCGGCGGTCGAAAATTCGTTGGCGATGCCCGCGTTGATGCTGGAATCGTAGCTGTAGGGGCTGAACGGATCGCCGCCGAACAACAGCGGCAGCCATTCGTTGTAGGTGATCGCCTGCAACTCGGCCACCACGACGGCGCGCGCCTGGTCGAAGATCAGCTTGTCGTCGGCCACCGGGTCGAGCCCTTTCGCGACGATAAGCGCATCGGCGACGCGGTTATGCTCGCGCACCCACAGCGTATGCATGGCGGTCAGGCCGACCTGCTCGTTGGCCCGCTCGTCGCCGGCAAGAAAGAAGCCGGCCATGTCCTTCGGCAACAGGTCGCCGGTGGAGGTCGCCATCTTGCCGCCGGTCCCAAGCCGGAGCGCGGCGTTCTCCGACGCACTGGAGCCGTAGATCTGGCTGCCGTCGATATAGGCGGTGATGGCGTTGGTCTGCTGGCGCACACCGGCGATATCCGTGGTCGAATCCGACCGCGTCAGGTCGATTTCCTTCGTGCCCGTGCTGGTCGGATCGAAGAAGGGATCGCCCGTCGGCACCGAGATGTTGAACGCCTCGCTGCCGCTGGCCGGCGACAGGTCGATATCGTGATCCAGGAACTGGCCCCACTGCCAGAACATGTTGGACAGCTTGGCCGAGTTGGGAACGAGGCCGGTTTGCGCAGAGACCGCGTTGGAAATGGCGCGGGCGCTGGGCAGCGACGTCGGATCGCCGCCGGTGGGCTCGGAAAGCCCGTCCTTGTAGCCCGGCGTCGTCAGCCTGAGCAGGGAAGTGCCCGCCGCGCCGAAGGTCGGATCGGGGTTGTTATCGCTGCCGTCAAATGCCGTATGGACAAACGTCCCCATCGGCATCGGCACCGTCATCGGCGCCGCGAATGCGACCGAAGCTGAGAGCGAAGCGGCGGCCGCTGCCGCCGCGATCTTTGCGCGACCACTGAATTTCATTGTAAACCTCACTTCCCTTCCCACAGGGTTACTAAACCATTAAGCAAAAACCGTGCCAATAGCCGATTTCGGCGGGGTTCTGCGGCTTACAAAGTTCCGGATCGGCTCCGGTTGTAAAGAATTCCGACACCGAGTCCCAAAACCGGTCAGGTGCTGCCGCCGACGGCCGGTGCCGTCAATTGAACGGGACGAAGCTGGCGTTCTGGCCGGCCGCGAGGTCGCCATAGATGGCGCGCCGCTGCGCCAGGTACCGCGTCGGTGTAACCCCCGTAAACGCTTGGAAATCGCGATTGAAATGGGCCTGGTCGTAATAGCCGAAATCATGCGCCAGATGGTCCCAGCGCACCGGCCCATCCGCATCGATCGCCGCCAGCAGGCGGTTGAGCTTGGCGATGCGCAACAGCGTCTTTGGCGCGACGCCTACGGTCTCTTTCAGGATCGTGATCAAATGTTTGTGACTGATGCCGATATCGTCGGCCAAATCGCCCACGCTGCCGGCGCCGGGGGCGGTGAGGTGTTGCACCGCGTATCGGGCCAAACCGAGGCCGTTGGCCCATCCGTCCAAATGCCGGGCAAGCTCGTTGGCCATGACCGCGGCCTGTTCCGCCGGCGACTCGGTATCCGCGAGCCGGCCACGCAACGCCGAAACCGCACCGGCGGGCCACACCGTCTCGGTGGGCACCACCAGATCCGCCAGCTCATCCATGGGAAGCCGGAAAAACGGATACGCGCCCCAGGGCTTGAAGCTGACGCCGACGACGTTGGTCTCGGCCACCGGCTCGTTGATCATGTATTCGGTCTGCACGCCGCAGATCCAGCTATCGGTGTTCACCTGCATGCCGGAGGACGCAGCGGCCGTGAGCGTCTTGAAGGGCGACCCGAGATTGACCAGCATGACCACCTGGCCGACCGGCAGGATGCGCTCCCGCGCATAATCGATGCGGCCGTTGGCGCGCCAGATCGAGGCGACAAAGGCGTCGA
>JAKSBY010000548.1 GCA_022360855.1 Sphingomonadales bacterium
CTTATGAGATCCTCAAGGCCGCGGGCATCGATATGGCCACGCGCGCACCCTATGAGGCCCTCGTCGAGCGCATGAACGGCATCATGGATCAGATCGAGGCCATCCTCGACGCCCGAGAGGAAGTCCAGACCTCGTCGCGATGAACGGTTGGCTGCGGCATCGTAGGCCCTTTTCCTGTTTGCCAAAGCAGGTTCCCAGGTCGGACAGGAGGCCGACGGCGTCACACGGCTCACCGGGGCGCATCGCTAAATCATTGATTTTTGCGGGATTTGCTTTACATGTCCCGCTTACGTTCTGCACTTGTTTCGAGCTATCTCGATAACCGGTCCGCCGATTATCAAAGTTATCCCCTAACAATGTGAGCGTGAAACCCACTGCGTCGCCAACTCATGGCGCGCGAAACACAAACGCCTGTTAGAGGAATCAACTATGGCAACTGGAACCGTGAAATGGTTCAACCCCGCGAAGGGCTTTGGATTTATCGAGCCGAGCGACGGCTCAAAGGACGCCTTCGTCCACATTACGGCCGTTGAGCGTGCCGGGCTGACGTCGTTGAACGAAGGCCAGAAGGTCAGCTACGAACTTCAGCCTGGGCGGAATGGCAAGTCCTCCGCCGAGAACCTGTCGATCATCGAATAGCGGCACAAGGCACCGCCTCTGGCTCCGGCCGGAGGCGATCGCCGATCAAAATGGCCCGCAAACCCAACTACCGATTCGAGCGCCACGAACGCGAAAAAGCGAAAGCGGCGAAAAAAGCAGCGCGCCTCGAAGCCAAAAAAGAACGGGCGGAAAAAAGACAAGCCGAGGCCGACGGCCCTCAGCCGACCGATGACGAGTCCGGCAGCTCACAGGAGTAACGGCATGAAGCAAGCGGACACCGGCGATACCGTCCTCGTGCACTACAGAGGGACACTCGCTGACGGGACGGAGTTCGACAGCTCGGCGGGCGGCGACCCGATCAAGCTGACCATCGGCGAACGTCAAGTCATTCCGGGGTTTGAAAACGCCCTGGTCGGTATGGCGCAGGGCGAGACGAAGAGCATCACCCTAGAGCCGGAAGACGCCTACGGCCCGCACAGCCCGAAGCTCGTTCAAACCGTCGAGCGCGCCCGCATACCTGACGAAATCGACCTCGCGGCCGGCATGGCGTTGCAGGCGTCGGATGCCCAAGGCAATCCCATGCGGCTTGTTGTCGTCGAGTTCAACACCGAAACCGTGACCCTGGATGCCAACCACCCGTTGGCCGGCAAGGCGCTGACATTCGAGCTGACGCTGGCCGAGCTCGTCGAATAGTCCGACACCTTACGAAACCAGTTCCACACGCGCGCGTTCTTGTGGTTCCAGATGGATCACGAGTCGCGCGGCGAAGTCCTGCAGGCCCCTATTGGCGGGCATGACCGCGACCAGAGGACACTTTACGATCTCGGACGCCGCGCGCAGCAATTTCAGACCTTCGGGATCGCCCGTCAGCCAGGGATCGTCGATCAGGATCAGATCCGCCTGGGCCATCGCGGCGCGCGCCAATCGCAGCCGGGCGGCCAACGCCGGCGGCAGGTCGGCGCCGGCAAAATCGATCCAGGTCTCAAGGCCATCGGGCAGAGCTTGTGCGAAGTCGTCAATACCGAGTGTGCGCATGAGCCCGGCAACCTCGCCCGCACGCTGTCGGCTCTTGGCCGGGCAGACCAAGCGGCGCAGCCTGCCGCGCTCCAGCGGCACATCGGGCGCGACGACGGCGACACGAAGGCGCGTGGCCGGCGCGTAGCCCAGGCGGCCAACCACCTTTGCCACGACCTCGTCGCGGTCCGCCGCGTCCCTGCCGACTATACCGATGGCCGCAATGCGCGCCGGGTCAGGCGAAGCCGCCGGAGAGGATTGCGCCTCCTTCGCCGACGGGCCGGCGGCAGACATCTGCACCAACGCCTCGACGCGGCGCAGCGCGACGCGGGCTTCGAGCGCCAGGACGAGGCCACGGGCAATCTGCGCCAAGCCACCGGCCACGAGCCCGATGGAGAAGATCAGCGCCGCCGTGCCGCCCGGCTTGGCCCGCAGCACTGAAATAGCACCGCCGTCGACGGCGAGCACGAGCGCCAGCACCAGGGGCGCAACGAGCACGGAGAGCGACAGCGCCGCTGCCTCCCAGCCAGTATAGCGCACGACTTTCGATATCAGCTTGCGGTTTCGTCGCCTCAAGCGCCGGGCCTCGCGCCGCTTGAGGCCGAAAGCCTCGATCGTGGCGCCGCCGAGCACCAGATCGCCGAGCTGCGCCGACATCAGGCCGCGCTGCTGGCGCGCGCGCAGAAGCGCGGCGCGGGCGACCGGCCCAAATGCAACCATCAGGACCACGGCCAGGAAGAGGACCGCGCCGGCGATGGCGACCCCGCCCTGGCCGAGCAGGAGGCCCACCGCGACGGCGCCGGCGATGCCGTTGCCGGCGCCGACCAGAAGCGACGCCAGCCCGGGCCCGACCCAGTTCTTGATGCCGACGAGATCACCGCCTAGGCGCGCCATGATCGTGCCGTAGCGCCCCTGACGACGGCGGCTGGCAGGTCCGGCGACGAGCGCGCCGAGCAGGCGCTGCCTGAGCGCGGCCACGTAGTCTTGCCCGATCCATTCGCCGAGCACGCGGGCGCCCCAGCCGAAGAGCGCGGCGCCGAGGCCGACCGCGATCAGGAGGAAGATCGCGGTGCCGCCCGGCGCCGCGCGGCCGGAGATCAGGTCGCGCAGAATGAAGGTCAGCCAGAACAGGCCGGCGGCCTCAAGGGCGGCAACCGCGATGAGCGCCGCGATCCCGCCCCTGCGCCGGCCGGCAAACGCCGATGGCAATTTTGTCACGCCAGGTCGCCGATCGCCTGCTGTTCTTCGATCCACGGAACCAGGACCTGTCCGTCTGCGAGCTCTTCGCTCGTCCAAGGCGCGATGCCGGTGGCGTGTTCGGTCTCGCGTATGGCGAGCGGCGAGCAGGTCATCCGGCCGCTGATGCCGATCACCCTGCCCTGCCCGCCAAGCCAGTCTGTGCCAAAGGCGGCGCTGGTCGCGCTCTCGGCGGCGTAGAGGTAGCCGCTGATCCGCTGCTTCAGGAAGGCGCTGGAGATCAGCCTGCGGGTTTCAGGCTGCAGGATGCCGTCGGCGATCTCGACGACGATGGCCGGCGCGCCGGTTCCCTCCAATGCGGCGATCAGCTTGCGCGCCGCCGCCTCGATCGCATCGTGGCCGGCGAGATAGGTGGTCGCCAGGCCGGCGTCGGTGAAATCGAGCACGGTCTCGGCGCCGGCGTCCAGCATCTGCCAGAGGTCGCCGCCCGAGCCGGTGCCGGTCAGCTTGCCCGCGGCCACGGTGAGGCCCTGGGCCCTGAGGCCGCGGATCAAGGACAGCGCCGTGGTCGTCTTGCCGGCATTCATCGATCCGCCGACAACACCGTAGACGGGCGGCCGGTAGGCACACGGGGATGTGTTCAGGGCATAGTCCCTGAGATTGACCGGCCGCCCGTCCGGGCCGACGAACAGCCCGAGCGGTGTGATCTCCGTAGGGCCCTTGACGATACGGCTGGACCAGCCGAGGGCCTCGGAGGCGATGCCGCCCGCCGCCACCAGATGGCAGGGCGCCAGGTTGGGCGGAACCTCCGCCTCGAACTGGTCGGGGGCATAGCGGTTGCCATAGGCGATGATGATCTCGTCGCCGGGATACATCTTGCTCTTTCGCCCGGTGACCAGCTCTAGATTCGTGTGGTTGGCGATGAAATCGACCCGCGCCAGCACCAGGTCGCCAGGCTCCGGGGCCTGGGCCGGCTCGGAGGTCAGGAGCTTCAGATCCGCGGTCTCAACGCGCCGGGTCACGAAGGCCCGCTTTGCAGTCGAAATACGATTGGATTGTAAAAACATCATCAGTCGTGCCTTCCTTACTCACTGTGGGCTCTATGGATTGTCGCCCCCTCCTGCTTCCCCTACTGCGTCAATGACGGGCCGGCGGGGCGGATTATTCCACCGAGGCGGTCACGGCGTGCCGTTGGCGGCCTCGACCTCCTCATCGGTCGGCTCGTCGTCTGTCGCCTCGCCATTGACGCGTTTGCCGGTCCACTCGACCGAGGGCGGCGGCGCCTCCGCGGTCTCCGCCGGACCCGGCTTGCCGAGCACGAGAAAGGCGTAGAAGACGGCGGACGGCTCGGCCAAAGGCGGCAGACCTTGATCGACCGCATAGGCGAGCAGCGCGCGCTGGCTGCGCCAACCCCAAATACCGTCGTCGGCGCCGGCGTCGTAGCCGAGCGCATTGAGCGCCGACTGCATCCGGCGGTTCCGCTCCGCATCCGAAAGGTCTCTGAACTCGCCAAGGGCGTCCTTGAAACGGACCGGATCACCCCAACCCTTCTCCAGACAGGGCCTAAAATCGATGTCGTAATAGCGCGCGATATGAACCAGCGCGGCGGCCTCGACGATACGCCGCTGCGCCATCTGCGGCCCGTCGGCCCAGCGATGTTCGATATCAACCTCGGCATTGTCGTCGCCGTTCTCGACGAACAGCCGGGCCTCGGCCTCGCCGGAGCGCAAGACCAGGCCGACCGCCGACGCGAATGTAATGCGCCCGCCGACCGACGAGGCGAAATCGCCCGCGATCATGTCGAGTTTGCGTTCGGCGCCGGCGCTGGCGATGAACCGGCCAATGGCGGCCCGGAAGCCGCCTTCGCTCTTGACCACGCCGCGGTCGTCCTGGGTCCAGGCGCCGGAGATAACGAGCAGGTCGGCCCTGGCCGCGGGGTCTTCGGGATCATACAGGCTGGTCGCGACCCGCGGCGTCTCCATCTTCGAGATCGCCGTGCGCATCAGCCAATCGCCGCCCTTGCTCAACCGCTGCTCACGGAAGAAGCGCGGCACCGTGTCGTCACGAATGCTGTCCACATAAACGGTGACCGGCGCAAACCCGCCGGCGTCGATGAGTTGGCCGAGACAGCGCAGGCTCAGCGAATGCTCGGTCACGACGGGCATCACCGGCCGTCCGCCGGTCGCCAGATCCGTCTGGTCCGGCGACAAGGTCGCGCAGCCCGAAAGCAACAGTAACGACAAACACCACGGCCGATGCATGCTGAACTCCTCCCGTTCATCGTTCGGGAATCAAAACGTTTGAACGTGGCGCGTTATTCCAAAAAATTTGGGGCCGGGTTCCCTCGAGCCTTTCCCTACAGAGCAAAGCTGGCGATACTCGCAGCCAAATCGATTTAGGAGACGTCCATGAGCGCGGTAAGCTTGGAGAAGCGGGGAAACATCGCCATCGTCTGGGTCGACAACCCGCCGGTCAACGCCATCAGCCACGCGGTCCGCGTCGGTCTGATCGAAAACGTCCAGGCCGCCGACCGCGACGAGAGCGTCGCGGCGATCGTGCTTGCCTGCAAGGGGCGCACCTTCATGGCCGGCGCCGACATCTCGGAATTCGGCAAGCCGATGAAGGAGCCGTGGCTGCCCCTAGTGGTCGGTGTGCTGGAAGCGACCTCCAAGCCGTTCGTCGCCGCGATCCACGGCACCGCTTTCGGCGGCGGGCTCGAAGTCGCGCTCGGCTGCAACTACCGCGTCGCCGCGGCCTCGGCCAAGGTCGGCCTGCCGGAGGCCAAGATCGGCATCCTGCCCGGCGCCGGCGGCACGCAACGCCTGCCCCGGCTTGCCGGGGTCCAGGCCGCGCTCGACGCCATCGTTTCCGGCGACCCGATCCCGGCCCAGGCGGCCTATCAAGCGGGCGTGATCGACCAGATCGTCGACGGCGACCTGGCCGACGGCGCCGTCGCCTATGCCGAGGAGCTCGCCCGGAACGGCGCGGCCCTGAAGCGGGTGCGCGACATCACCATCGACGCGGCCTCGCTGCCGGACGGCTTCTTCGACGATTACCGCAAGTCCATCGCCCGCAAGACCCGCGGCTATTTCAACCGCGAGCGTTGCATCCAGGCCGTCGAGGCGGCGGTCAATCTGCCCTTCGACGAAGGTCTCGACCGCGAGCGCGAACTCTTTACCGAATGCGCCACCCACCCGCAGGCGCGCGCCCTACAGCACGTGTTCTTCGCCGAGCGCGAAGCGGCCAAGATTCCCAGCCTGCCCAAGGATGTCGAACTGCGCGATATCAAATCCGTGGGCGTGATCGGCGCCGGCACCATGGGCGGCGGCATCGCCATGA
>JAKSBY010000644.1 GCA_022360855.1 Sphingomonadales bacterium
GAGCTTGGCGTGGTAGTAGTGATATTTGGTGTGACGGCGCCATCTGTGCAGCAATTCGGGCGAGCGGTCCTTGTCCGCCTTTTTCATCATCTTGCGGGCCCGCCGATAGGTCCGGTCGAAGCCGCGCTCAGGCAGCGCTGCACGATATTTTTTCGACAGCGAGAGCCGGTCCAGCGATTTATGGCCTTTTCGGAGGCTGCGGCGAAAAAGCTTCATGCCCTCGCCGTCGTCGACCTTGGATGCGGCAGCGCGGTGCTTGCTCACCAGCTCCGACCGCAGCGCTTTGGCCTTCTTGTTGCTGATGGGATCTTTGGCGGCAGAGCTGAGGCTTTCCAGGGTTTCAACGGCGACTGCTGCGTCCCGCACGGCCGAGAGCTCCTTGGCGGCATCGCGGAAATGCGCGTCGCTGACAGTGAAACCGGCGGCCTTTGCCGACCCGTCGTCGGCCAAGCGGACCAATCCGCGCAGCATCTTGATGCATTTGCGCGCCTCGTGGACCGCCTTGTCTTGTTGGACCTTTGAATCGCCGGTCACGCGCAATGCCCGCGCCACCAACTCGTCGGCGATTCGCTTGATGTCAGCCTCCAAGTCCCCGTTCCCCGATAGGCGATACGCCACCGACGTCCCCTATGGACCTTCTATTTTCGTCGTATTCTTAAGTATTGGTATCCCGCAATCAAGCCGGTCGGGATGATTTCGGTCAATGGCTTTGGCTTTTTACGCTGCCGGCAACGCCCAGACTTCCGGCGCCTGCTCGAGCCGCGCGATCAGTTCCTTTCGCTCCTCCTCCAGCGCCGGCGGCAGACGAGTGCCAAAACGCGCGAAAAGGGCGGCCTGATCCTCGGCCTCGGCGCGCGCCGCCGCGCGATCGATCTCCATCAGATCCTGAAATGCCGACCGATCGTAGTCGAGGCCGGTCCAATTGAGATCCTCGTAGCGGGGCATGAGCCCGAACGGGCTTTCGATGCCGCTCGCCTGTCCTTGTACGCGTCTGACGATCCATTCCATCACGCGCATATTCTGGCCGAATCCCGGCCACAGGAACCGGCCGCCGGCATCCTTACGGAACCAGTTGACCCGAAAGACCTTGGGCGGGTTCGGGAGGCTGGCCGCGAAGCTCAGCCAATGTTGCCAGTAGTCGGCCATGTTGTAGCCGCAGAAGGGGAGCATCGCCATGGGATCACGGCGGATAGCGGCCTGGTGTTCGGCCGCGGCGGTCGCTTCCGAGCCCATGGTCGCCGCAAGATAGACGCCGTGCCGCCAGTCGCGCGCCTCGAACACCAGCGGAAACGTCGTGGAAAGCCGCCCGCCGAAAATGAAGGCGGAAATAGGCACGCCTTTGGGGTCGTCCCAGGCAGGATCAATCGACGGGCATTGGCCCGCCGGGGCCGTGAACCGTGCATTGGGGTGCGCCGCCTTACGGCCCGAATCCGGTGTCCACGCCTGCCCGGTCCAATCGGTGAGGCGCGCGGGCGAATCGTCGGTCATTGCTTCCCACCAAACGTCACCGTCCTCGGTCAGGGCGACATTGGTGAAAAAGCTGTTCCTCTCGATCGTACTCATTGCCGCCGGATTCGACTTGGCCGAAGTTCCGGGCGCGACGCCGAAAAAGCCGGCCTCCGGGTTGATGGCGTAGAGACGGCCATCGGCGCCGGGCTTGATCCAGGCGATGTCGTCGCCCACCGTCCACGCCTTCCAGCCCTCGAACCCCTTGGGTGGAATGATCATGGCGAGATTGGTCTTGCCGCAGGCCGATGGGAAGGCCGCGGCCACATAGGTCTTTTCCCCGCGCGGCGATTCAAGACCCAGGATCAGCATGTGCTCGGCAAGCCAGCCTTCGTCCCTTGCCATCGCCGAGGCGATGCGCAAGGCGAGGCACTTCTTGCCGAGAAGCGCGTTGCCGCCATAGCCCGATCCGTAAGACCAGATGCTCCGCTCCTCCGGGAAGTGAACAATGTATTTGTGCTCGGCATTGCACGGCCAGGGGACGTCCGCATCGCCTTCGTCGAGCGGCGCGCCGACCGAGTGGAGGCAGGGGACGAAGTCGCCATCGCCGAGCGCGGCCAAGGCGCCATCGCCCATGCGCGTCATGGTACGCATTGAGACCGCGACATAGGGCGAATCCGTGATCTGCACGCCGATCTGCGCAATATCGGAGCCCAGCGGGCCCATGGAGAACGGGATCACATAGAGGGTCCGCCCGCGCATGGCGCCGTCGAACAGCCCATGGAGCAGCGCCTTCATCTCCGCCGGATCGCGCCAGTTGTTGGTCGGCCCGACATCGTCCGGGTCGGCCGTGCAGATGAACGTCCGGTCCTCGACGCGGGCGACGTCGCGTGGGTCCGAGCGGGCGAGAAAGCTGCCGGGCCGTAGCTCCTCATTGAGCTTGATAAAGGTGCCCGCGTCGACCAGTTCGGAGCAGAGCCGGTCGTATTCCTGCTGACTGCCGTCACACCAATGAATCGTCGCTGGCTTGCAAAGCCGGGCGATGTCTTGCACCCAGTCAGTCAGTTTCTTGTTTGTGGTTTTCATCGGTTTCCACTCTGGACCATTAACGCACGATCCGGGATGGAGGAGACGCCCGGCTCGGAGGTGCGGAACATTAGAACCTCAGGCTGCCGCCGACAACAGAAGCTTCCGACAACCTTAAAGAATCAGCGCTGAATGCAAGAAAATTTGCCTAGGGCCTGACCGCACTATGCGGTTTCTTCCAACAAAGGAGCGCTTTCGATGTCAACGGGCGAGGCCAGATCGGCGCGGATGACTTCCGACCTGATGATCAGCGCGACGTTGTCGCCACGGCATTCGACGGATTTTTCCTTGTCGTAGGGCAGGGGGATGCCGTTGCGCATGCAGAACAGCACCAGGGCCGCACCCAACTCCTTGTTGGTGAAGCTGAGAATGGAATCCGGATCCTCGCCATAAGCGAGCCGCACGCTCAGTTCGCCCGACTCATCGCCGTCGATAAAGACCTCCGGAACAACGACGTCGGGGATGCCCTCGCCACGCTGTTGCATCACGGCGCCGAGCGCCTCGATGAGCTCCTGGCTGGTAAATAGGAGGCTGCGGGTCTCGCTTACCATTCATCCTATCCCATGTTGGCACGATTCGTTGGCGACGGCCGCAGCCTAGCCAATCGGCTCGGATTGCCCTTGCGACGCGTCGTTTATCTCCCTATAAGGCCGCGAAATTCCTTCAGAATTCCTAAACCGAGGCGGGATAATGGCCCTTGAACGTACGCTTTCGATCATCAAGCCGGATGCAACCCGGCGTAACATCACCGGAAAAGTCAACGCAATGCTCGAGGAGGCCGGCCTGCGCATCGTCGCCCAGCGGCGCATCTGGATGCGCAAGCACGAGGCGGAGGCGTTTTATGCGGTGCACAAGGAACGGCCGTTCTTCAACGATCTCGTCCAATTCATGACATCGGGGCCGGTTGTCGTTCAGGTGCTGGAGGCGGACGATGCGGTCGCTCTCAATCGCAGAGTGATGGGCGCCACCAACCCGGCCGATGCCGACGAAGGCACCATCCGCCACACTTTTGCGGAATCGATCGAGGCCAACTCGGTACACGGTTCCGACAGCGTCGAGAACGCGGCCATCGAGATCGGCTATTTCTTCTCCGGCACCGAAATCGTCGGTTAAGGCACGGATGGATTGACCAGGGCGCCTTCGGCCGGCGCGTCGTCGTCAATCTGCACACCCTTGCCACGAACCCGGACCTTGCCGAGGGCGATCAGGCGCACCGCCTCCGGGTAAATGCGGTGCTCCTGTTCCAGCACCCGGGCGGCGAGTTCATCGGCCGTGTCGCCGGGCAGTACAGGAACCGCCGCCTGGATGATGACCGGGCCGTCATCCATTTCCGGTCGCACGAAATGCACCGTGCAGCCGGTGATCCTCACCCCCGCCTCGATGGCGCGATCATGGGTATGCAGGCCCTTGAAGGCCGGCAGCAGGGAGGGGTGGATATTCACCAGGCGGTTGCGCCAGCCATTGACGAAATCGGCGGTCAAAAGGCGCATGAAACCAGCCAGGCAAACCAGCTCGGCGCCGGACGTCCGTATCGCCTCGTCGAGCTCGGCTTCGAACGACTCCCGGTCGTCGAAACCGGTGTGGTCGATAACCCTGACCGGTATTCCCGCCGCCTCGGCGCGGCCAAGGCCGGCGGCATCCGGGCGATTGGAAATGACCACGGCAATCTTGGCGGGAAAGTCCGGCTCGGCGCAGGCGGCGATCAGCGCCTCCATATTGCTGCCGCGCCCGGAGATCAGGATTGCCAGGGGCAGGCCGGTCACGCGGCGCCCCCCGTGCGCCATGGCGCATCAAAGCCCCAGACCCCGGCACCGCCTGAAACAATTGCCTCATGCGCGTCGCCGCCGACGACCGTACCGATGCGATGCACGATCTCACCGGCGGATTTGAGTGTCGAGGCGAGTTTATCGGCGCGCCCGGCGTCCACGACAACGCCCATGCCGATGCCGCAGTTGAAGGTGCGGAGGAGTTCGTCCGGCGGCAACCGGCCGGCGTCGCGCAGCCAGGCAAAGACCGGGGGCAGGGGCCATTGGCCCGCGTCGATATCGGCA
>JAKSBY010000731.1 GCA_022360855.1 Sphingomonadales bacterium
CGGCCGGCGCCGGTCAGAAGATGCACGGGCCAGCCGGCGAGCCAGGCGCCGAGCGCTTCGTCATACGGGGGGAATTCCCGGTCGCCCGATCCCATCACGCCGACGATCGGTAGCCGCTCGACTTGTGCGTCTTCCATGCCTAATCTCCGCCTGCCCGAACCATAGCGTGAGTGAGATCGATCCGTGAGCTTGAAAACCGTTTCCGAGAACAAATGCTTCGGCGGCCAGCAGGGTGTTTACGCCCACGCCTCGTCCGAGACCGGCACGGAGATGCGCTTTTCGCTCTTCTTGCCCGGCGATGCCGCAGGCCCGGTTCCGCTCCTGACCTGGCTCTCCGGGCTCACCTGTACGGAAGAGAATTTCACGGTCAAAGCCGGCGCCCAGCGCTATGCCGCGGAGCAGGGCGTTGCCGTGCTGGCGCCGGATACGAGCCCGCGCGGGACCGACCTGCCCGGCGAACACGACGCTTACGATTTCGGCTCCGGCGCCGGGTTCTACGTGGACGCGACCGAGGCGCCCTGGTTCGACCACTACTGCATGTATGGCTACGTCACCCGGGAACTGCCCGCCCTGGTCGGTGAGCACTTCCCGGTCGATCTGGCGCGTCAGGGCCTCTTCGGCCATTCCATGGGCGGCCATGGCGCGCTCACCATCGCGCTTAAGAACCCGGAGACCTACCGTTCCGTCTCGGCGTTTGCCCCCATCGTCTCACCGATGAACTGCCCGTGGGGCGAAAAGGCGCTGACCGGTTATCTGGGCGCCGACCGCGCGCCCTGGCGGCGCTACGATGCCTGCGCGCTGATCGAAGACGGCGCCCGGCTCGAGCACATCCTGGTGGATCAGGGCGAGGCGGACGACTTCCTTGCCGAGCAGCTCAAGCCCGAGCTTCTGGAGGCTGTCTGCGACGGGGCCGGTGTCCCGCTGACACTCAACCGGCGCCCGGGCTATGATCACAGCTACTTCTTCATCGCCAGCTTCATCGGCGAGCATATCGCCTATCACGCCGAACGGCTGAAGGGCTGAGTGTGCCGTGACTCAATTCCGCGACCCTGCCGATGCGATATCCATCGGTTTCCTGCTGTTCCCGCGGCTCACCCAGCTCGACCTGATGGGGCCTGTGCAGGTCTTCTCAGGCCTGCCGGGGGCGGAGATCCATCTGATCTGGAAGACCATCGCGCCCATCCCCACAGACGCACGGGCCGTCACCCTGATGCCGACGGTGAGCTTCGTCGACTGCCCGAAGCTTGACATCCTCTGCGTTCCGGGCGGGGTGGGCCAGAACGATCTGATGGATGACGAGGAAACCTTGGATTTTCTCAGACGCGCAGCGGCCGATTGCGACTACGTTACCTCGGTGTGCACCGGATCGCTCGTCTTGGCCGCCGCCGGGCTTTTGCGGGGCTATCGCGCGGCGACCCATTGGGCGGCCATGGACCTGCTGGAGCCTTTAGGCGCAATCCCGACCGAGGAACGCGTCGTCTTCGACCGGAACCGCGTTACCGGCGGCGGCGTCACCGCCGGCATCGATTTCGCGCTCGGCTTGGTCGCGGAACTCTACGGCCGCCCGGTCGCCGAGGCCATCCAGCTCCGACTGGAATACAACCCCGCCCCGCCCTTCGATGCCGGCTCGCCCGAAACCGCGCCCCCCGAAATCTTGGAAGAACTCCGCCGGCGTGTCGATGCCTTCATGCCGGACCGCCGTGAAAAGGTCGTGGCGGCTGCGCGGCGCTTCAAAGAGTCTTCCTAGGGCAACGAAAATGAAAACACGTCGGCAGCGATGGTTTGCCCGCCGACCATCCCTCCGAGCGTGATGAGTTTTCCGTCTGTCGCGATCAGGCCGCGGTGGTCCATCGTTGCCACGGGTTTGGCGCCGAGTTCGATCCAACGGCGCGCGCCGAGGCTGAAGGCGAACACGCGGTCCGACGGTGCGCTGGCCTCCCCATTATAGCCGATGCCGTTGTAGTTGTAGGGATTCGCCGAGCCGCCCGTGAAGATGACGAAGTTGCGCCCGGCATGGCCGGTGGCCGCCATGCGGTAGAGCGGCGGCCCGTCATGCGACGGCAGCCTGCTCCAGACGATCAGGGCCGGGTCCTCCGGGTCGATGCGTCCGAGATAGGCGGCATTGACCGCGCCAAATTTGCGCCGGCCGTCTTCCTCGCCGAGAACGGCGACGCCGTCGGCGATGACCAGCGAGCGGCCGACGATGCCGCCGGCATGGCCGAAGACCGCGGGGCCCGGATAGTCGGTCGCCCGGAACCAGGCGTCTTCTTCCGTGTCGTAAACCTGAACCGCGTTGACGTTGCCGGTATCGTGCCAGCCGCTGACGAGATAGATGTAGCGCCCGGCGAATGGCAGTGCGACGCTGTCGTCGACCGGGAGGGGCATATCGGCGACCCTCGCATAGGCTTCGCCCGCGGGATCGAAGGCGAAGACCTCCGGCGTCGAGACCTCGCCGCCGTCTTTGGCCACGGTATAGCCGCCGAACAGGTAGATCTTGCCGCCGAGCGCCACGGCGACGCTGGCGAGCCGGCCTTTGCCGCCGGGCACGTCGGGCAGCCGGCGGGATGCGCGCGACGCCATATCGAAGACGTAGGCCCGCGACGACGTGTCGGCATGGGTCTTGCCGGAGCCCAAGCCGGAAAAGCTGTAGAGCCCGGTATGTCCGCCCACCGTCACCGCGGCCACCGCATTGTTTGCGATGGGTTCGGGCAGCGCGCCGAGGCGCTCGCCGGGAAGTTCAGCCTGGCCATGCGAGGCATTCGGCGCGAGCCAGGTCAGGCAGATCGCGATTCCGGCGATGATCCCTGACTTCATGACGCCTTCTCCTGTTCCAGGGCTTCGCGTTTCATCTCGAGTTCAAGCCACGCCTGTTCTTTCTCGCCGATCGCCGTATCGAGTTCGGCCAACCGCTCCGTGAGCTTGGCAAAGCCGCCGGGGTCGCGGGCAAACAGATCGGGATCGGCCAAATCCCGCTCGACGGCGGATTTCTTCTTGTTCAGGGACTCGATTTCAGAGGGCAGGGCATCGAGCGCCCGCTGGTCTTTGTAGCCGAGCTTGCTGGGGCGCCTTTCCCGCTTTGGCGCCGGCTGCCGCGGCTTCTGACGGCGGACAGGGTTTTCCTCCGGGGCGGGCCGCTGGCGCAGATAGTCGGAAAAGCCGCCGGCATATTCGGTGACCCTGCCGCGCCCTTCGAAGGCAATGGTGCTGGAGACCGTGCGGTCGAGAAAGTCCCGGTCGTGGCTGACGAGCAGCAACGTCCCGTCGTAGTCCGCAAGGATCTCGGTCAACAGATCAAGGGTCTCCATATCCAGATCATTCGTAGGCTCGTCGAGGATCAGCAGGTTGGAGGGCATGGCGAACGCCTTGGCAAGCAGCAGCCGGTTGCGCTCCCCGCCGGAGAGCGAGGTGACCGGACTGTCCACCTGTTCGGGCTGAAACAGGAAGTCCTTGAGATAGCTGGCGACGTGCCGTGCGGCGCCCTGCACGAATACCTGATCGGTGCCGCCGCCGTTCAAGATCTCCCGGACGGTCGCCTCGGGCGACAGCGCCGCGCGATCCTGGCCGATATAGGCGGACTCGATGCCGCTCCCGAGCCTGATGTGGCCCGAATCCGGAGCGAGCTCGCCGATCAGCATGCGCAAGAGCGTCGTTTTGCCCACGCCGTTGGGGCCGATGATGCCGATCCGGTCGCCGCGGTTTATCAGGGTGGAGAAGCCCCGGACCACGGGCGCTTCATCAAACGCTTTGGCGATCTCGCGCGCCTCGATCACCCGGCGGCCTGAGAGCGGCCCCTTGGGCGCGGCGGTGGCCAGTTTCGGAAGTGCGGAGAGCTCCTGCGCGCGGGACTCCCGCATCGCCGCGAGCCGTCTCAGCCGGCCCTGGTTGCGCCGTCGCCGGGCGGTGATACCGGTTTGCAGCCAGCGTGTGTCCTGGGCGATTTGAACGTCGCGCCGCCGCGCCGCCGCCTCGCGCGCCGCTTCAATCTCCCCGGCCCATTTCTCGAATCCGCCGAAACCAACCTGGCCGACTTGCAGCGTGCCGCGGGTCAGCCACCAAGTTTTGGTTGAAAGTCCTTCCAGGAAGCGCCGGTCGTGGCTGACTAGAACGAGAGCTCCGGAAAAGTCGCCAAGCTGTTTCTCCAGCCGTTCGATGGCGGCGATGTCCAGATGATTGGTCGGCTCGTCCAGGAAGAGCAGATTGACGTCGGAAGCAAAAACGCATGCCAATGCCAGCATGCGCCGTCCGCCGCCCGAAAGAGTGGCCGGATCGGCGTCGGCCGCCAGGTCCGCCGCATCCAGGGTTGCCGCAATCCTGTAGGTGTCCTGATCGGCAGCCAGGCCGAGATTCATCCTGACCACCTCGGCGGCCGTTGAGAAACGGGAAAAGTCGGGCTCCTGCGCCAGGTAGCCGATGCGCGTCGACGCGCCGACGGCAAGCCGCCCCGCGTCCGGCTGGCGGCGGCCGGCGAGGATTTGAACCAGCGTCGACTTTCCGCTCGCATTGCGTCCGACGAGCGCGATGCGGTCGCGCCCGTTGACAGACAGGCTCACATCCTGAAAGAGATGTCGGTCGCCAAGATCGACAGCCAGATTTTCCGTAGTTATCAGTGGTGACGCCATTGTAAAAGCATTGTTAACTGTTTTGCTTTTGAGTGCTACTATTCCGATTATGCGGGGCGACCTGTGGGATCGGGTGGCTAGCGCATAAGTGGACCGCCCAACAGGTCGAATTTAAAGTTGTCAAAGCCAAAACCGAATAAATCAGGCAACGATGAGTTAGAAATAGAAGCGGTCAAGTCACCGCACAAGGCTGCTGTCCTCGCTGCCGATTTGGCTATCTTCGACTTCGATCTGTCTTCCCGCGCCGTTCAGGTATCGGATGCCGGCCGGAAACTCCTGGGCCTCAAGTCCTCCTGCACAATCAATAGCCTGATCAAGCTGGTTCATGAGGACGATCTGGAGGTGCTGCGTTCGGCATTCTTCGATCACGTCGAGAAGAGAACCGAAGCCTTCAACGTCTTGAGCCGTATCCGACGGCCCGATGGCGAAGTCATCTGGATCGAAATTCGTGGCAAGGCGCGACACAACGGCGCCGGCGAGGCAACCGGCCTCACCGGCACCTTCGGCGACGTGACCGAGCGGGTTCTCAGCGACGCGCGCCGGCGCGAGAGTGAAGACCGCTTCTATAAGCTGGTCGAGAACTCGATTCAGGGTATTCTGGTTCACGATTTCCAATTCAGGCCGCTTTTCCTGAATCAGGCTTGTGCCCGGATGTTGGGATACGATGCGCCCGAAGATGTGCTGGCGCTCGATCGCACAATCGAGCTCATTCCGCCGGATGTCCGCGGCGAGATTCAGGCCAAGGCAAAGGTGCTGGAAAGCAACGCGGAGCCGATCACGAGCGAGGCGGTTCCGATCACCCGGCCTGACGGATCGGCCTGCTTTGTCGATGCGCTGGCGACGAAGGTACAGTGGGATGGTGTGCCGGCTGTGCAGGTCGTGCTGGTCAATAGTACGGCCCGCAAACAGGCAGATGACGAGCGCGAGCACCATCGCAAGATGTTGGAATCGCAGGCCAAGACCCTGAAGGCCCTGACCCGAAAGCTCGATCAGGCGTTGATCAAAGCCGAGGAAAACGCGGCCATTGCCGATGCGGCAAATCGCGCGAAGTCGGATTTCCTGGCAACCATGAGCCACGAGATCAGGACGCCGATGAACGGGATTCTCGGCATGGCCGAGGTGTTGTTGAATACCGATCTCAACGAGGAGCAGAGGCGCTTCGTTGGCGTCATAAAGAACTCGGGCGATATCCTGCTCGAATTGATCAACGACATCCTGGATTTGTCGAAGGTCGAATCGGGCCTCGTCGAGCTTGAGCGCAAGGTGTTTTCGCTGCCGCAGCAAGTCACGGAATGGTCGGAGCTCTGGCGGCCGAGATTTGAGGCCAAGGGCCTCGAATTCTCGCTGGATATGGCCCCGGACCTTCCGAATCTGGTGCGCAGCGATCCGACCCGGCTGCGTCAGATCATCTTCAATCTCCTGAGCAACGCGCTGAAATTCACCAATACGGGAAGCGTGAAGCTGAAGCTTTGGGCCTCGGAGACATTCCCGGATTCGGCCATTGTGAACTTTGCCGTTCAGGACACCGGGATCGGTATTGCTCCTGCGCAACAGGACAAGCTTTTCGAGAAATTCACCCAGGCGGATCCATCGACGACAAGGAGATACGGCGGCACGGGCCTCGGACTCGCCATCTCGCGTCGCCTGACGCGGCTGTTTGGCGGCGATCTGACGGTTCAGAGCGACCTTGGGGCCGGCGCCCGTTTCGAGTTTTCGATTGTCGCCGAGATCGCGGATTCGGGCGATCAGACACCGGTCCCTGCGGAAGACCGCCAGACCGGCGCGGACGACGCACGAAGGCTCCGCATCCTTTTGGCGGAAGACAACAAGATCAACTGCGAAGTCATTGGCGCTACGTTGACTTCGGCGGGGCACGAAGTCTTCTCGGTTCAGAATGGTGCGGAGGCCGTCAACGAGGCGCGACAACAGGGCTTCGACATCTTGTTGATGGATGTGCAGATGCCCGTGATGGACGGCGTTACTGCAACCAAGCTGATCCGCCAGCAGGAAGCCGAAAACGGGCGGCGGTGCCCGATCGTGGCGATCACCGCCAATGCCATGTCGGGCGATCGAGACTCCTTCGTCGCCGCGGGAATGGACGATTATGTTGCAAAGCCGATCCACCAGGAGCTCCTGTTTGACGCATTGGAGCGGGCGGTCGGCGGTAAAATCGCCAGGCCCGACCCCGCCAGTTCGGGGCCTGAGGCCGCGAACGCGTCGGACGACGATGCCGAGTCAGGGAAAATCCTGGAAAAGATACTCGAAGATATCGCCTAGAGCATTATGCGTTCTGGCTGAATCGTCATTGCGAGCGGAGCGAAGCAATCCAGGAGTCGAGAAACCTATTTCGGTGACAGTTACCTTTTTCAAGTCTGGTTTTTCTAGTTCATTGTTTTTGCAATAAAAATAAAAAGGTAACTGTCACCGAAATAGAGCTGGATTGCCGCGGCGCTGGCGCGCCTGGCAATGACGGAGAGCCATTCAACTTAAATGCATAATGCTCTAGGCGGACTTGAATCTTCACTTCGGTTCCGGCCCGGGTGGCTCTGTCTTTGCTCCGCCGGCGATCGGTTGAATGACGCCATCTGTGCGCAGCAGCCCGGCCACGAGAACGAGCATGAACAGGGTGGTCA
>JAKSBY010000649.1 GCA_022360855.1 Sphingomonadales bacterium
CCGCATCCGTTGGCCACGGTGCCGGAGCCGATGAAATCGCCGGGGTAGAGTGTCTCCGCGCGGGAGATGTGCTCGATGATCTGCGGGAAGCTCCAATACATGTCCGACGATCGGCCCTCGGACCAGACCTCGCCGTTGATCCGCGCGGTCATGCCGAGGTCGGTCGGGTCCAGCTCGTCCGGCGTCACGAGGCAGGGGCCCATGGCGTTGCCCGTGTCCATGTCCTTGCCCTTGGCCGGGCCCAGGTTGAGCGAGACCTCGCCGGGGATGACGTCGCGGGCCGAGATATCGTTGAAGATGGTGTAGCCGGCGATGAACGCACCGGCCTCGTCGGCCGGGATGCCTCTCCCCCGCTTGCCGATATAGATGCCGAATTCGAGCTCGTAATCCAGCTTCTCGGTGTAGGCGGGCCAGACGATAGGCGCGTCCGGGCCGATCACCGTGCGTGGGTTGCCCTTGTAATAGGCGGGCATCTCATACCAGAGCGCCGGCGTCGGCTTGCCGGTGCGCCGCTCGAAGTTCTTCATATGCCCTTCGAAGCTGATCGTATCGCGGATCGAACCCGGCCGCGGAACGGGCGCCAGCAGGGTCACCTCGCGCTGATCATGGAGAAGGTTCTGACCTTCCGGGCCGGCCCCGCCATCGGCGAAGTCGATGGCCCGGCGGGCGGCGTCCATTCCTATTTCGCCCACCGCCAGGAACTCGGTCATGTCGGACGGCAGCAGGGTGTTGGCGATGGCGCCGGCGCGGCCGGTCTTCCCGCTTGCGGCGAGCAGGCCGGCGTAAGCAAAGTTGAGGTCGACAATGTCGCCTTCGGCCATGGCGCCGATGCGCCGGTGGGTGCCGAGCGGCGTGTCGACGGCGAAACTCACCAGCCTCATGACGCGCGCTCCGCTCGGAACAGCGCCAATTGCCGAAGCAGGCGCGCATCGCGTTCGGCCAGCACCGCCTCGCGGCTGCGTCCGGTGTAGTCGTACCAGCCCTTGCCCGATTTGATGCCGAGCTCGCCGCGTTCGAGCTTTTGCAAGAGGCCCGGCGACGGCTCTTGGGCGTTGCTGAGCACCTTGAAGAGGTTGCCGGAGGCCCGCGCGGCGGTGTCCAAACCGATGAAATCCTCCGCCTCCATGGGCCCGAGACAGGCGAGTCGGAAGCCCAGACTGGCCTTGACCGCGGCATCCAGGTCCTCGGGCGCGACGATGCCTTCGTCGAGCAGGTAATCGACCTCGCGCTCCAGGGCGCCGGTCAGCCGGTTGATGATGAAGCCCGGCACTTCCTTTTTGACGAGGACCGGGATCTTGCCCGTCCGTGCCAGCAGCGCGCGGGTCGCGGCGACCACGTCGTCGCCGGTCGCTTCGCCGCGATGGATCTCCACCGCGGGAATGATATGCGCCGGATTGAAGTAGTGGACGCCGACGACCCGCTCCGGCCGCTCCATTCCCGCCGCGATGGCGGAGACGGTGAGGCTGCTGGTGTTGCTGGCGAGGATGACGTGTGCGGGCAGGGTGTCGAGGCGCGCGAACAGATCGCGCTTCAGCGCCAGGTCCTCGGGCGCGGCCTCGACGACGAAATCGCAACCGTCGGCCGCGTGCCCCGCATCGTCAGACAAGACCGGCTCCAGCCGAGCGGCGATCGCCGGCGGCGCCTCGTTCAGGAGCCCGAACGCGGCGCTCATCTCGAGGTTCGCCGAAATCTGGGCAACCGAGCGGTCCAGCGCGGTTTGGTCGATATCGATCAGACGGGCTTTGAGACCGGCTTCGGCGAAGCTCTGGGCGATCCCTTCGCCCATGATGCCCGACCCGATAACCGCGACGGCGTCGATCTCCGATGCACCGGGCGTCACGCGCCGGCGTCCCGCTGTGCCGAGATGACCAGCATCCGTGCCGGCATGTTCGCGCGGTTCTCGACGCTGCGGCTTTCGCCTGGCGCCAGATAACAGGAATCGAGCGGTCCGAGCTTGAATTCGCCGTCGTCTGAGGTAATCGTCACCTCGCCGTCGAGAACGATATAGACTTTTTCCGTCGCGCCCGCGCCCGGCTCGGCGCCCCCGGCGGGAAGGAAGATGGATAGGCCCACCCAGAAGCTCTGGCAGTCGCTGGCGTCGACCCCCTGCAGCCGCAACGCCCGCATGCCGAAATGGCCGGGGGCATCGTAGGCCGCCGCGTCCGAGAAGCGTGTGACCTCCATCCCTAGTCCCACTCTTCCAGAAGCTGCTTCGGGAATCGTGCCCTGAGCATGGTGATGAAGGCGTTGACCACCGGCAGCGGATGCGAGGTCTCGCGATAGGCGACGCCGGCCGGCGATTCCCAGAGATTGGAATCGACCTTGATGATGCACAACCCGAGATGCTCCGCATAGGAGCGGAACTCTTCCGGCGCACTCATCAGATAGTCCCCCTGGGTCAGGAAGCTCTTGATGGAAAAGCCCGCGGCGACCTCGATCTTGATCTTGGGCGCCTGCAAGCCATGGGTGGCGAAGAAGGAGCGCAGCCGGCTCTGGCCGACATTGTCGTTGATCAGCCCGATCCACGGGTATTTGAGCAGCTCCTCGGCTGCCACCTCATGGCGTTCGGCCAGCGGGTGTTCGGCGCGGGCGAAGATGACATGGCGGATGTCGACCAGATGCTCCTTCACGAGCTCAGGATGGTCGGGGAAGTCCAGATTGGTGCAGATCAGATCCACGTCGCCGTTGAGGACCGCCGGCACCAGCGTGTCGATGACGCCGGTCCTGAGCCTGAACTTGATGCCCGGATGCTGGTCTTGAAAGGCCGAAACCAGCGGCGGCAGGAACCCGCGCATCCAAAGCGGCCCGGCGCCGATGCGGATGGTCCCCGAGGCGCCCTCCTTGGCCGAGCGGATCTCGGCGAAGGCATGGCGGAACTCGATTTCCATCAGCCGCGCCCGGCGCGCCAGGATGGTGCCGTAGCGGGTCGGCCGGACGCCGGTCGGAAGGCGCTCGAACAGGGTGACGCC
>JAKSBY010000163.1 GCA_022360855.1 Sphingomonadales bacterium
GGCGCGCGAGGACATTGCCGATGTGATCGGGGCGCGAGCAGATGAGATTGTCTTCACCTCGGGCGCGACCGAATCGAACAACCTGATCATCAAGGGTGTGATGGCGGCCAATCTTGAGACCAAGCCGCATCTTGTCACCGTCGCAACCGAGCACAAATGCGTTTTGGAATGTGCTGCCCAAATCGGAGCCTGGGGCGGCCGGGTCACCTACCTGCCGGTCGAATCATCGGGTTTGATTGATCTGCAGAGTCTGGAGGACGCAGTGACGCCGGAGACCGCGCTGGTCTCGGTCATGGCTGTCAACAACGAGATCGGTGTCGTTCAGCCCCTGGCCGAGATCGGCGAAGTCGTCAGGGCCAAAGGCGCGCTGTTTCACACCGACGCGGCGCAAGCCTTCGGCAAGATTCCGCTCGACGTCGACGCCATGCGGATCGATTTCATGAGCCTGTCCGGGCACAAAATCTATGGTCCGAAGGGCATTGGCGCCGCCTATATCCGAAAGCCTCTGCAAAGCGAGCTGGCGCCGCAGATGTCCGGCGGCGGGCAGCAGGGGGGGCTCCGTTCCGGCACCCTGGCGCCGGCGCTCTGCGTCGGCTTCGGCGCGGCGGCCAAAATCGCCAAAGCGGAGATGGCGGAGGAGGGCGAGCGGATCGCGACTCTCTCGCGGCGATTCCTGGAAACGGTGCGTGCAGCGCTGCCCGATACGGTGGCGCATGGCACTTTGGAGCGCCGCTATGCCGGCAATCTCAATCTCGGCTTTCCGGGCCTCGATGGCGATCTTCTGCTCGCCAATCTGCGCGATCTCGCCGTCTCCTCCGGCGCCGCCTGCGCTTCGGCCGAAACCGGGCCGTCCTATGTGCTCCAGGCGCTTGCTGTGGACGGTGCCATGGCAAAAGCCTCGCTGCGCATCGGCTTCGGGCGGTTCACGACCGAGGAGGACGTCGCCTTCGCCGCGGAGCGGCTGATCCGGGCGGTTTCGGAAATGCGGATGGCGGCTTAAGTGCCCCGCGTGATCTTCGTTTCCGCCGATGGCAGCGAGCGCCGGGAGGTGGCCGCCGATGACGGCGATACGATCCTTGAACTCGCGCATCGTCACGGCATCGATATCGAGGGCGCCTGCGAAGGCCAGATGGCCTGTTCGACCTGCCATGTGATCGTCGATCCCACGTTCCACTCGCGCCTTCCCGAGCCTTCCGAGGAAGAAGACGATCTTCTGGATCTGGTCTACGGGCTGACGCGCACCTCCAGGCTGGGCTGTCAGATCGTCATCAACGACGCGCTCGATGGGCTGACCGTGCGGCTGCCGCGGGAAACCCGGAACATGATGGACTGACCATGCCCGTTTCCAGCGACTTCATGGATTATCTCACCGA
>JAKSBY010000085.1 GCA_022360855.1 Sphingomonadales bacterium
ACGACCCGGGCCGACTTCCAGAAATCCGGGCCGAGGTCAGGGCCTTCCGGCGCGTCCGGGCGGGTCTCGCCCTTCATGCGGGTCAATTCATCCGCCGAGACGCGCGTGATAGTCTCTTTGCTCATGTCTTCCTGCCTTCCAAGCCGAGATGATCCGGCGGCTTTCTCCCCGCCAAGTGTAAACAACAGTGAAGTAGGCGCCTTCGGAAGTGCCGAGGACATTCACGGGTCAGAGTCGCCGACGATACCTTCGCAGGCATAAGCAAACTCGAGCCCAAAAGGAGTGACCTCAAGGAGTGTCAACTCGGCACCGTATAGCTCAAATTCGGTAGTATAGCTCTTTGTTCTAACTAGCCCTTGTCTTTCTAATATTCCGCAAGAAACAATCTTTTTAAATTCCCAGAAGTCGTTATTTCGCGAAACTGACCCTGTATTACCTGCAAGTTTGTGATAGTATCGGATCTCAAGAGGGCGCCTTGGAGATTCAAATCTCCATTCCAACAATTCGGCAGCGCCCGAGAACCATACTTCTCCGCCCGCTATAATCCGGCGTCTGATTTCTGACAAAAGACCCTCAACCTGCTCAACGAATAGATGTTCTCTGGAGTATACCTGACGATCCTCCACGAATCCTGAAGTCAGCTCTCTCAGAAGATTTGCCTCCGAAGGCCCAATTTGGGATAGGATCGAAGGAAAAATTGTCATTGACGGTTGAAATTTGGAAGCAGCGGACACAAGAAGCTGCGACCACACTTCATTGAGAGAACTGTCAGGCTCCTCCAAAGAGCTCTTTTCCAAGAACGGCAACATGAATTTCAGTGGTGGTGACTGAATCTTCAGGTTCCTTTCGTCAGCAATCTGCTTCGCTCGTTCGGCAATGCGAACGGCCACCTCGAATCTGTGAGCTCGAATATGGTCGCCGACAAGTCCGAGGCCGTCGGTGAAGGGACTTATTGCGTCCAACAACGCATGCACCGCACGACCCGAGGCATGTGAGGGAACTTCTGTTTTTGCCTCTAACTTCGCACCTACATCGACGTCGACGCTGACTGACGGCTTGCCGTTTTCGTCCCCCATCACTCATCCCCTTCTACAACGGAATATTGTCATGCTTCTTCCAGGGGTTTTCGAGCTGTTTGTTGGCCAGGACCTTCAGCCCCCGCGCGATCCTTCGCCGCGTCGAGTGCGGCATGATGACGTCGTCGATGAAGCCCCTTGAGGCGGCGACGAAGGGGTTGGCGAAGCGGTCTTCGTATTCCTTTGTGCGCTCGGCGATCTTGTCGGGGTCGTCCATATCGGCGCGGAAGATGATCTCGACCGCGCCCTTGGCGCCCATCACGGCGATCTCGGCCGTGGGCCAGGCGTAGTTCAGGTCGCCGCGGATATGCTTTGAGCTCATGACGTCGTAGGCTCCGCCGTAAGCCTTGCGCGTGATTACCGTGATCTTGGGCACGGTGGCTTCCCCGTAGGCGAAAAGGAGCTTGGCGCCGTGCTTGATGATGCCGCCATATTCCTGCGCAGTGCCGGGCAGGAAGCCGGGCACGTCGACGAAGGTGATGATGGGGATGTTGAAACAGTCGCAAAAACGCACGAAGCGGGCGCCCTTCTTGGCGGAATCGATATCCAGGCAGCCGGCCAGCACCATGGGCTGGTTGGCGACGATGCCGACGGGCGCACCATCGATGCGCGCGAAGCCGGTGATGATGTTGCCGGCATGCGCCGGCTGGATCTCGAAGAAATCGCCCTCGTCGACGACCTTCTCGATCACCTCGTGCATGTCGTAGGGCTTGTTGGGGTTGGACGGGACGACCGTATCCAGCGACATCTCCACCCGGTCCGGTTCGTCGAAGGAGGGGCGGACCGGCGGCTTCTCCCGGTTCGACAGCGGCAGGAAGTCGAACAGCCGGCGGGTCTGGGTGAGCGCCTCGACATCGTTCTCGAAGGCCTTGTCGGCGACCGAGGATTTGGTGGAATGGGTAATCGCGCCGCCGAGCTCCTCCTGGGTGACCTGCTCGTTGGTGACGGTCTTCACCACGTCGGGCCCGGTGACGAACATGTAGCTGGTGTTCTTGACCATGAAGATGAAGTCGGTCATGGCCGGCGAATAGACCGCGCCGCCGGCACACGGCCCCATGATCACCGAGATCTGCGGGACGACGCCGGAGGCCATGATGTTGCGCTGAAACACCTCTGCATAGCCGGCCAAGGACGCGACGCCCTCCTGGATGCGCGCGCCGCCGGAATCGTTGAGGCCGATCACCGGCGCCCCGGTTTTCATGGCCATGTCCATGATCTTGCACATCTTTTCGGCGAAGGTCTCGGAGAGGGAGCCGCCGAACACAGTGAAATCCTGGCTGAACACATAGACGAGCCGGCCGTTGATAGTGCCGTTGCCGGTGACCACGCCGTCACCGGGAATCGCCTTTTCGGCCATGCCGAAATCGTTGCAGCGGTGCTCGACGAACATGTCGAACTCCTCGAAGGAGCCGGGATCGAGCAGGACTTCGATGCGCTCCCGCGCCGTCAGCTTGCCGCGCTTATGCTGCGCCTCGATCCGCTTCTTGCCGCCGCCGAGCCTGGCGTCGGCGCGCTTTTCCTCCAGCGCTTCAAGGATTTCCTTCATCGGCCTCCCCGTGCCCAATTGGCTTAAAATTCAGGTGCCAAAGCTATAGCCGGTTCGCGCTGGCGAGGCCAGAAAAGAGGGTCAGGCGCCGGCTTCCGCAAGCGCCAGGAAGCGCGCCGCGTCGGTCACCTCCTGCTTCCTGTGTTCGCGGCGCCGGGCGGCCTCCGCGTCCCAACCCCACTGCTCTGCCTGGAACGCATCGTCGATCTCGCACAAGCCGAAGGCCTCTTCGGCGCCGAGGCGGCCGTTGCGCAGGCCAAGAGCGAGGATCAGCGAGCCCATGACCGAGGCCGTGACATGCAGGGCGGTCAGCGCAAACGCCTCCTCCCCCAGGACGGGATCGAAAAGCAGGGCGATGACAGCGTCCGGCTGCGTGACCGGCACGACGCCCGTCGTCACCGCCAGCCGCGCGCCGTAGCACTCGGCCGCCCAGTCCAGGACCGGGTCCCAGCCCGCGCTCTGCCGGCGCACCAGCTCTGCCGGGGCTTCCGCGCGGTAGCAGAGAAGGTCGGTCTTGGCGAAACTGATCACGTCCAGGGCGATATCAGGCTCCCGGCCGGTGACCCGGTCGATCGCCGTGTTGGCAAGCTTGGTAAGCGGCATGGCGGCGGGGTCGATCTTCTCCCCCTGCGCGGCCCATTCGTCGGCCACGGCCCGGGCGAGCGCCGCCGTCGGCAGTTTCAGCGGTGCGCGGCCCGGGGTACTGACCCCGCGCCCGTCGAGCGTCACGAGATGGCCACCGGCGGCCGCCTCCGGCGCCACGTCCTGGTAGAAGCGCTTCACGCGTGGTCAGACTTGTCTGTTTGTTTTTCGTCGGCTTCCCGCGCCAGCTTGCGCCGCATCTGCCGCTCGCGCTTGACCTTGCTCATCGCGATCTTGGAATCGCTGCCGGACTCGCTCTGGAAGATGTTGTAGGTCGGCGCGCCCTCGGCGCTGTCCTGCAAGGCATCGTCGCCGAGCTCCGCCTGCCGGCCGAGGAGCCGGTAGCCGAGCTTGGGCAGATGGTAGCAGTAGAGGAAGAACACGCCGGCCAGAAGCGGCAGCACCAGGGCATAGAGAAACGCGCTCTCGCGCCGCGTCGCCTCCCAGATCTGCTGCTGGAAGACATAGGCGGCGGCCGAGCAGGCGATCATCAGCGCCGCCAGAACGAGGTAGATTTTCAGCTTTTTCGGACGGACCGCGGCCTTCTCCCGCGCGGAGATCAGCTTGCCGTCCTTCAGATGGTCTCTGATGGCCATGGCTATACCCTCAACATCCGGTTGATCAGCCCCGCGACCTCGTCGAAATGGTCCGCGACATGGCGGGCGCCCGCGGCGATGAGCTCGTCGGCCGGGTGATAGCCCCAGCCGACACCCAAAGCGCCGGCGCCGGCCGCCGTCGCCATCATCATATCATAACTGGTATCGCCGAGCAGAATCGTCTCCGCAGGGCTGGCGCCGACTTCGTCCATGGCCGCCTCCAGCATGGCCGGGTGCGGCTTCGAGGGGTGGCCATCGGCGGTCTGAAGCGTGATGAAATAGCCCTCGAGATCATGGAGCGCGAGAACATGGTCGAGGCCGCGGCGCGTCTTGCCGGTAGCGACGCCCAGAAGGAATCCTGCCGCCTGCAACGCCTCCAGCGCACCGCGGGCACCGTCGAACAGAGGCTCCTGAAGCGCCTCGTCATGACGCAGCACCGAGAATTGAGCCTTGTAGTCCTCGGCGACCGACACATGAAAATCCGGCTCTGCCTCGGGGATCAGCCGGGCCATGGCGTCAACCAGCGAAAGCCCGACGATGCGGCGCACGGCCTCGGCCGCGGGTGCGGCCAGATCATGGTCCGCGAAGGCGCGCGCCATGGCTGTGACGATGAGCTTCTGGCTATCCACCAAGGTACCATCGCAATCGAAGACGATCAGCCGGACGTCGCTCAAAGCTCCAACTCCGCAAAGGCGCCGTCGCCGTCGGCTTCCTGAAAGCCGAAAAAGGCCCAGCTCGCCGTCATATGCGCCGGCAGCGGCGCGGTGACCGAGAGCGCGCCGCCGCCCGGATGCGGCAGGGCGATGTGCCGGGCGTGCAGATGCAGCTTCCTGGAGACCCCGCCCGAGAGAAACGCCTCGGCGCCGCCATATTTGCCGTCGCCGACGATCGGGTGGCCGATGGCGGCCATGTGGACGCGGAGTTGGTGCGTGCGCCCGGTGCGCGGCATCAGCGCCACCCAGCTCGCCTTGTCGGCGACGGAATCGACCATCGCATAATAGGTCTGGGCCGGTTTGCCGGCGTCGTCCACCAACACCTTTTCGCCCGCGCCGTGCGGCAGCTTATTGAGCGGCAGGTCGATCCGGCCCTGCCCCGGCTTGGGCGCGCCGCGGACGAGCGCCCAGTAGATCTTCTCCGCCTCCCGGCTCCGGAACGCCGCGGCGAGCGTGGCGGTGGACCTGGCCGTGCGGCCCAAGAGCAGAACCCCCGAGGTGTCCTTATCGAGCCGGTGGACGAGCCGTGGGCGTTCGCCATCTCTCGCCAGCGCGTCGAGCAGGCCGTCGACATGTCGGGTGAGGCCCGGCCCGCCCTGGGTCGGCAGGCCCGGCGGCTTGTTGAGCGCGATGACGTGGTCGTCCTCGTGCAGGATCAGGCCGCGCATGAAGGCCGCGTCCTCGTCGGAGACGGGCTGGCGCCGGGCCTGCGTTTGCGCCTTCGCCGCCTCGCCCAAGGGCGGCACGCGCACGACCATGCCGGCCGCCAGCCGGTCGGAGGTTTTGGCGCGCTTGCCGTCGAGGCGGATCTCGCCTTTGCGCAGGAGCCGGCTCAGCCGGCCATGGGGCAGCGCCGGGAAATGCCGGCGGAACCAGCGGTCGAGGCGAATACCGGACTCGTCCGGCCCGACGCTGACATGCTGGACGCCGGTCATGGCAGCGCCAGATACCGGACCGCGGAGAGCCCGGCAAACAAGGCGGCCACGGACAGAATCACCGACGCTGCCACGTAAAGTCCGGCGAGGCCCAAAGTGCCGCGCTCGATGAGCAGGACCACCTCCAGCGAAAAGGCGGAGAAGGTGGTGAAGCCACCAAGCAGCCCGACCGTGAGGAAGGCCTGCCAGGCCGGCGGCAGGCTAAGGCGCAAGGCCAGAAGCGCAATGATGACGCCCATGGCAAAGCCGCCCACGACGTTGACCGTCAGCGTGCCATAAGGAAAGCCGAGGCCCAGCGCATGGGTCACGGAGCGGGCGACGAAATGCCGCCCTAGCGCACCGATGGCGCCGCCCAGCGCGATCGCAAAAAGGAGTTTCACAAGCCGGTCTGCTTCGCGTTTACAAAACCCCGAAGGTCCAGCCCTCGGTGCGGCGCACCTTATCCGATAAGCCGGCGGGGTTCCAGAATTCGGGACGGGGTGCCAACGCCCGCATACCGGCGGCCGAGATCAGCGCGTCGGTCGCATGATCGTTTAAAACGAGGCCCTCCCCCGGCAGGGGCCGGCTGCCGAAATGGGCCAGCGCCGCGTTGAGGTCTGAGAAGCTCCGCACCTTGCGGCGGGTGGCAAGAGCCATCGACAGAAAGATGCGGGTGTAGATTTCAATAAATACGGATCGGTCTGTTTTATCCCGATCAAATGGCCAGATCGAAAATACCGATCGTTCTGATTGACAAAACAGACAATTCAGTACACGCATGCCGGAGAAAGACGCAAGGCCGACCTGGCTGGCGCCGACGAGGTGGAAAATACTCTCGGCCGCGCCCAAGCCCTGGTCCCGGCACCGGTTTTCCGTCACCCGAAAGCGGCGCGCGTGGCGGCTGCCTTTCGAGGCACCGCGCAGGAACAGCGCTTCGAGCTCCGGATGGTGGGCCAGACTGCCGGCGTAGAAGTCAGGGTCTTCTCGGCAAAGCCCATCCACCAGCGCCCAAAGCTCCGGCGCCGTTTTGGCCGCGAGGGGCGTATCCGGGAAATAGGCTCCCGCATCGAGATAGGGGCCCGAGAAGGAAAAGTCGAAGCCGACCAGGGCCCTCTCCGCCGCCACCACCTCCCTGAGCCAGCGGACGATCTCGCCGCGCGACCAGTTGGCCTGACCGTCGGGCGGCGGGACGAGCGCCGGCGGCGCGTCCCCGGCCGGGCAGGACGCGACCACGATGCCGGGCAGTCGCGGCCCCTTCGCCCCCGACCAGTCGATGGCGACGTAGCCGTCGAATTCCGCCGGCGTGCGACCCATTTCGGCTTTAGGCGCCGAGGCCGCCGCAGGCCGGCGGCATGGGCTCGGCGCTTGCAAGCCGCCAATTCGTGCCATCGCGCAACAGAATCCGGTCTTCTTCGCCCTCAAGGGCAAGGCAGTCATCGCTCAGCCAGCCCCCGAAACCGATGGCGATGCCGGGCAGTGCGTCGTCGGAGTTCCACTCCGGCACGAATCCGGTGGCGTCGCGGCGGAAGATGCGGACCACGCTTCGGCCGGTCACTGCGTCCGCCTCACTGGCAACCGCAAACCGGGCCACGAGCCGCGATAGGTCCGGCGAGACCTCCGGTTCGCGGTCGGCGGTCTCCAGCGGGTGCTCGCCGCCCAGCACCAGATCGAACAAGAGGCGCTCTTCGCCGATTGAGACCAGCCGGCGCACCTCGTCGATCCTGTCGATATAGGTGGTCTGGCAGTCGAGCCGGGAGAGCTCGGCCGGGCAGCGGTGCCGGAATTCGAGCGCCTTGCCGTTGTCCGCGACCACGGCGAAGAAGTCGCCCTGCATGGTGACCCGGCGCGGATACTTATCGACGAAACTGGACACCGCGAAGGTATGATCATCTGCGGGTGCATCGAAGGGGGCTTCCTTGTCGCCGCTCGCGCAAGAAGACAGACCGGTCAAGGCAATATATATCACCGCAACCTTAAGCGTCTTCATCGGCGATCTCCCTCCGCATTTTGGCCCAGTAGTCGAGCCGTTTCCTGATCTCGCGCTCGAAGCCCCGATCCGCGGGCGCGTAGAGGCTTTGCCGGGCCATGTCGTCCGGGAAATAGTCCTGGCCGGAGAAGCCGTGCTCGGTCGCGTGATCGTAAGCGTATCCCTTGCCGTAGCCGAGCTCCTTCATCAGTCGGGTCGGCGCATTGAGGATGTGTTTCGGCGGCATCAGGGAGCCGGTCTCCCGGGCAAGGGTCCGCGCGGCCTTCTCCGCCCCATAGGCGGCATTGGACTTGGGCGCGGTGGCGAGATAGATCGTCGCCTGCACCAACCCCAGCTCGCCTTCCGGGCTGCCGAGAAAGTCATACATATCCTTGGCGGCCAAGGCCTGCGTCAGTGCCGCCGGATCGGCCAGGCCGACATCCTCGGCGGCAAAACGCACCAGCCGGCGCGCGATATAGAGCGGCTCTTCACCGGCCTCGAGCATGCGCGCCAACCAATAGAGCGCCGCGTCCACGTCCGAGCCGCGCAGCGACTTGTGCAGCGCCGAGATCAGGTTGTAGTGGCCCTCCCGGTCCTTGTCGTAGACCGGTGCGCGGCGCTGCAGGGCCGCCGCCAGCTCCGCCGGGCCAAGCGAAGCCTCCGCCTCAAGATCGAGCAAAACCTCCGCCGCGTTCAGGAGATAGCGGCCGTCGCCGTCGGCCATGGCCCTGAGCGCCTCCCGCGCCGCCTCGTCCAGCGGCAGGGCCCGGCCTGCGTCCGCCTCGGCGCGGCCGATCAGAGCGTCCAACGCGGCACCGTCCAACCGGTTGAGCACCAGGACCTGCATGCGCGACAGAAGCGCCGCATTGAGCTCGAAGGACGGGTTCTCCGTGGTTGCGCCGACCAGGATGATGGTGCCGTCTTCCACATAGGGCAGAAAACTGTCCTGCTGCGAGCGGTTGAAGCGGTGAATCTCGTCGACGAAGAGCAGCGTGCCGCGCCCGGTGCTGCGCCGCGCCTTGGCGGCCTCGAAGACCTTGCGCAGATCGGCGACGCCCGAGAAGACCGCGGAAACCTGGTCGAAATGAAGATCGCCGTGCTGCGCGAGCAGCCGCGCGATCGTGGTCTTGCCCGAGCCGGGCGGACCCCAGAGCACGAAAGAGGCGAGCTTGCCGCTGGCGACCATGCGGCCGATGGGGGCTTCGGACGCCAGCAAATGGTCCTGGCCGAGTACGTCTTCGAGGCGCTGAGGCCGCAGCCGGTCGGCCAGGGGCCTCGGGGCGTCCGCCTCCAGCCCGGAGGCCTGGAAGAGATCGCTCATGGCCGGCCGGTCACGACCGGCAGGTAAACGACCTGCCGCCGATGATGCCGCATTCGAAGACGCGGTCGCCGCGCCGGACCCGGTAAACATAGTTCTCCAACGGCTCCGACAGCGCAAACTCGAGATTTTCCGTCGACGCGATCTCGGTTTCGTTGAGTTGCAGGATAACGTCGCCCGGGCGCAGGAACTGCCGCCGCCAAGCCGGGCTGCGCCGGTCGATCTCGACGACGATGACGCCGGTCAGGAGCGGATCGACGCCGAGCTCTTCGGCATAGGCCGGCGACAGATTGCCGACCTTGACGCCCTGGAAGGGGTGCCGTCCTTCGAGCAGGCGAAGATCACGCGGCGGGTCCTCCGGCGGCAATGTCAGGGCCACCGGCACCTGATAGGTCTCGCCGCTTCGGAGCACCCGGAAGTCGACCACGGATTCGGGCTCGACAGTGGCGATGCGGAATCTGAGTCCTTGTGAATCCAGGATCTCGTTCTCGCCAACCGCGAGGATCGTATCACCCGCTTCGAGCCCGGCCATATCGGCCGGACCGCCGGGGTAGACGTCGTCCAGAAGTACGCCACCGGGCCGGTCAAGGCCGAGGCTTTCCGCGAGCTCCGAGGTCACCGCCTGGCCCGAGGCGCCGAGCCAGGGGCGGACGATCTTGCCCTCGCCGAGCGCCGCATCGACCACCGAGCGCACCATATTGGCGGGAATCGCGAAGCCGATGCCGTTATTGCCGCCGGAGCGCGAATAGATCGCCGTGTTGATGCCGAGCAGTTCGCCACTCTGGCCGACGAGCGCGCCGCCGGAATTGCCCGGATTGATCGCCGCATCGGTCTGGATGAAGAACTGGTAGTCGGAGATGCCGACCTGCGTGCGCGCGGTCGCGGAGACAATGCCCGAGGTGACGGTCTGGCCGACGCCGAAGGGGTTGCCGATGGCAAGCACGATGTCGCCGACCTCCACCGCGTCCGAATTGGCGAAGTGCAGCACCGGCAGCATCTCTCCGGCGGTGTCGATCTGCAGGATGGCGAGATCGGTGCGCTCGTCGGCGGCGATCACCTCGGCATCGAATTCGCGGCGGTCGGCGAGCACGACCCGGATCGACTGCGCCTGGCCGATCACATGGTTATTGGTGACGATAATCCCGTCGTCACGGACGACGACGCCGGAGCCGAGCGAGCCTTCCACGCGTTCCCGCGGCATGCCGAAAAAGCCGTCGCGGCCGAAAAACCGGCTGAACAGGGAATCGTCGAAAATCGGCGACCGGGTCCTGACGACCCGGCGGGCGTAGATGTTCACCACCGCCGGCGCCGCCGACTTGACCAGCGGCGCGTAGGAGAACTGCACCTGCTGGCGGTTCTCGGGCACGACACGTTCGAGCCGGTCAAGCGGGATCTGGTCACGACGGGCCGGGTCGTCTTGCTGGTCCTGGGCGATCACGGTCGCCGTGGCTGCAGCAGAAATCCCGATCAGGACCACAATGACCCGGATAAGATGATCGGTCTTAAGCATGCCAGCCACTCCCGTCGCAAATTGAGTCTTCGTTCACCACAATTCTCACCCGTTTTGTGGCAGGGATGAGACGGTCACCGCCGTAACGCAAAAAGGCAGCCGCCGCCGGCCGCCCCTCGCAGTTCGTTCTTGCGCGTCGCCGGACGGCCTAGGCCGCTTCATCCTGATCCGCATCGTCGAAATCGACCGGGCCGGAATCCTGACCCTTGGCCTCTTCGTTGCGGTCGACCAGCTCGATCACAGCCATGGGCGCGGAATCGCCATGCCGGAAACCGGCCTTGAAGATGCGCACATAGCCGCCGTTGCGCTCGGCATAGCGTTCGGCGAGCTCGTCGAAAATCTTGCCGACCAGATCCTTGTTCTGCAGCCGCGCGATGGCCAGCCGACGATTGGCCAGGCCGCCCTTCTTGCCGAGCGTGATCAGCTTCTCGACGATCGGCCTGAGCTCCTTGGCCTTGGGCAGAGTCGTGGTGATCTGCTCGTGCTTGAGCAGCGCCTGCGCCATGTTCATGAACAGCGCCTTGCGGTGGCTTGCCGTTCGGTTCAGCTTACGGCCGGATTTACGGTGCCGCATGTCTCACTCCTTAACGTCTGGCCGGTTCCCGATCAGAATTCGTTTTCCAGCTTCTTGGCCAGCTCTTCGATATTCTCCGGCGGCCAGTTGGGCAGCTCCATGCCGAGGCGCAAATCCATCTGGGCCAGCACCTCCTTGATCTCGTTCAAGGACTTGCGGCCGAAATTGGGCGTGCGCAGCATGTCCGCCTCGGTCTTCTGCACGAGGTCGCCGATATAGACGATGTTGTCGTTCTTCAGACAGTTGGCCGAACGTACCGACAGCTCGAGCTCGTCCACCTTGCGCAGGAAGTGGCGGTTGATGGTCGGCTCCGCCTCCTCCTCGCGCACCGTGTCCATCTGCGGCTCTTCGAAATTGATGAAGAGCTGTAGCTGGTCCTGCAGGATGCGCGCCGCGAAAGCCAGCGCGTCTTCCGGAGTCACCGTGCCGTCGGTCTCGATCTCGATGATCAGCTTGTCGTAGTCGAGGATCTGCCCCTCGCGGGTGTTCTCGACCTTGTAGCTGACCCGGCGCACCGGGCTGAAGAGCGCGTCCAGCGGCACGAGCCCGATGGGCGCGTCCTCGGGGCGGTTGCGGTCAGCGGCGACGTAGCCTTTGCCGGACTCGACCGTCAGCTCCATGTTGATGGTGGCACCTTCGTCCAGGGTGCAGATCACCAAATCCTTGTCGAGGATCTCGACATCCGCGACTTCGGAGATCTGGCCGGCCTTGACCTCTCCGGGGCCCGTGGCGGTGAGATGCAGCCGCTTGGGCTGCTCGGCCATCATCTTGATCGGGATCTGCTTCAGATTGAGGACGATATCGGTAACGTCCTCGCGCACGCCCGGGATCGACGAAAACTCGTGCAGCACGCCTTCGATCTGAATGCTGGTGATGGCGCCGCCCTGCAACGACGACAACAGCACCCGGCGCAGACTGTTGCCGAGTGTCATGCCAAAGCCGCGCTCCAGCGGCTCGGCGACAATCTTGGCAAAGCGCAGCGGGTCGGCGCCCGGCGCAATGTCCAACATGTTGGGTTTGATGAGTTCTTGCCAGTTCTTCTGGATCACGTCTTCAACCTTGCCTTCCTTTGGGTGCCGGCCCGTGGGGCTCGGAGCCGGCCAAATAATCTCTCGTCCCGATCAGACGCGGCGGCGCTTGCGCGGGCGGCAGCCGTTGTGCGGTATCGGGGTCACGTCGCGGATCGAGGTGATCGTGAAGCCGATGGTCTGCAGCGAACGCAGCGCGGATTCGCGGCCCGAACCGGGGCCTTTGACCTCCACCTCAAGCGTCTTCATGCCGTGTTCCATGGCCTTCTTGCCGGCGTCCTCGGCGGCGATCTGCGCCGCATATGGGGTCGACTTGCGCGAGCCCTTGAAGCCCTGCGACCCGGCGGACGACCAGGCGATCACATTGCCCTGATCATCGGCGATGGTAATCATGGTGTTGTTGAAGGTGGAGTTCACATGCGCGACACCGGAGGTGATGTTCTTCCGCTCACGGCGCTTAACGCGGGTGGGTTCTTTTGCCATTGCCTTACACTACTTCTTCTTGCCGGCGATCGGCTTTGCCTTGCCCTTGCGCGTGCGGGCATTGGTATGGGTGCGCTGGCCGCGGACCGGCAGGCCCTTGCGGTGGCGCAAGCCGCGGTAGCAGCCGAGATCCATCAGGCGCTTGATGTTCATCGCCACTTCGCGGCGCAGATCGCCCTCCACCGAGTAGTCGGCATCGACCACCTCGCGGATGCGGATCACCTCGCCCTCCGTCAGTTCGCTCACCCTTTTTTCCGGCTCCAGGCCCACTTTTTCGCGGATTTCCCGCGCTTTTGTGCGGCCGATGCCGTGAATATAGGTCAGCGCAATCTCGACCCTTTTATTGGTCGGAATGTTAACGCCTGCAATACGCGCCATGATCAGAGCTCCCGATCACCTCGAAAAAACCAAACCTGTTTGGAGACATCGCCTAAAGCCGCGCGATTATAGGTATTCCCGCCTGCCAGTCAACCGGACTGGAGCGCACCTTTACGCTGCCTCCAACACCTCTTCAATCTGCCGGGCGACCGCGTCGATCCCGGCCATGCCATCCACCTGCCTGAGCAACCCCTTGTCCCGGTAATAGGGCAGGATCGGGGCCGTCTGCCTATGATACTCGCCCAACCGCCGGCGCACCGTCTCGGCATTGTCGTCCGGCCGGCGGGTAAAATCGGTGCCGCCGCACATATCGCATATGCCGTCGGTCTTGGGCCGCTTGAAGGCGTCGTGATAGCCTTCGCCGCAATGCGCACAGGTGAAGCGGCCCGAAATGCGCTCCACAAGCGCGTCCTCGTTCACCGTGATCTCGACGACGGAACCGATCTCGAAGCCTTTGTCCACAAACATCCGGTCCAATGCCTCGGCCTGCGCCGGGGTGCGCGGAAAGCCATCGAGGATAAAGCCGTTGGCGCAATCGTCTTCGGATATCCGGGCGGCGATGATCTCGACCATGATATCGTCGCTGACGAGCTCGCCGCGGTCCATGACCGCTTTGGCCTGCTTGCCGATCTCGGTGCCGGCGGCAATCGCCGCGCGCAGCATGTCGCCGGTCGAGAGCTGCACGAGACCGTGGCGCTCCTCGAGCATGCGCGCCTGCGTGCCCTTGCCGGCGCCGGGCGGGCCCATGAGGATCAGGATCATCGCCGCGATCCTCGGAGCTTGGCCTTCTTGATCAGGCCCTCATACTGGTGCGACATCAGATGGCTGTGCACCTGGGCCACGGTGTCCATCGACACGTTGACGACGATCAGGAGACTCGTGCCGCCGAGATAGAAGGGGATCGCATATTGTGAGATCAGAAGCTCGGGGATGATGCAGACGATGGCCAGATAGATCGAGCCCACCGTGGTCAGCCGCTTGGAGACGTATTCCAGATACTCCGCGGTCCTGGTGCCGGGCCGGTAGCCGGGGATGAAGCCACCGTATTTCTTGAGATTCTCCGCCGTGTCCTCAGGCACGAAGGCGACCGTGGACGTGTAGAAAAAGGCGAAGAAAATGATCAAGCTGGCGTAGAGCGCGATATAAAGCGGCTGGCCCTGGCCCAAAAGCGACGTGACGGTGGTCAGCCATTCCGGCCCGCCCTGCGCCGTGAAGCCGGCAACCGTGAGCGGCATCAGGAGGATCGAGCTGGCGAAAATCGGCGGGATCACACCGGCCGCATTGAGCTTCATGGGCAGGTGCGAGCTGTCGCCCTGGAACATGCGGTTGCCCATCTGCCGCTTGGGGTATTGGATGATGATGCGCCGCTGCGCACGCTCGACAAACACGATCACGAAGATCAGGCCGGCGACGAGCGCGATCAGAGTTAGCAGAACGAAGGTGGAGAGCTGGCCGGTCTCGCCGAGCTTGAAGGCGCGGCCGAGCGCGGCCGGCAATTCGGCGACGATGCCGGCGAAGATGATCAGCGAGATCCCGTTGCCGACGCCGCGCGCGGTGATCTGCTCGCCGAGCCACATCAGGAACATGGTGCCGCCGACCAGCGACACCACGGTTGTGAGCCGGAAAAACAGCCCGGGATCGAGCACGAGCGAGCCGCTCGCCCCCTCAAGGCCGACAGCGATGCCGTAGCCCTGCAGGATGGTCAGCAAAACCGTGCCGTAGCGGGTGTATTGATTGATCTTCTTGCGGCCCGCCTCGCCTTCCTTCTTGAGCTTCGCCAACTCCGGCGACATGGAAGCCAGGAGCTGCATGATGATCGATGCCGAGATATACGGCATGATGTTGAGCGCGACGATGGACATGCGCTCGAGCGCCCCGCCGGCGAAGACATTGAGCATGCCGCCGATGCCCTGCTGGAACTGCTCGAAGAAACGCGCCATCTCGACCGGGTCGATCCCCGGCAGCGGCACATAGGTGCAGAGCCGGTAGACGATCAGCGCGCCCAACGTGAACCAGATGCGTTTCTTCAACTCCTCCGCCTTGGCAAAGGCCGAGAAGTTGAGATTGGCCGCCAGTTGTTCCGCTGCTGATGCCATAAATCAGGTTTCCGAACCGGCTACGCGTCAGCGCCCTTGTCTTCGTCTGCTTCTTTGGCGGGCTTCTTGGCCGCAGGCTTCTCGGCAGCCGGCTTTTCCCCGCCCGCGAGCTTCACCGACCCGCCGGCCGCTTCCACCGCCTTGATTGCCGAGGCCGAAGCGCCGGTCACCTCGAAAGCGACCTTAGTCTTGATCTCGCCCTTGGCCAGCAGACGCACGCCGTCCTTCACCTTGCCGACAAGGCCGGCAGCCTTGAGGGCTTCGATGGTCACCGGCTTCTTAGCGTCCAGCCTCTTGGCGTCGATGGCCTGCTGGACGCGGCCGAGATTGACGATCGTGAAGTGCTTGCGGAAGATATTGTTGAAGCCGCGCTTGGGCAAGCGCATGTGAATCGGCATCTGGCCGCCCTCGAAGCCGTTGAGGGCGACGCCGGAGCGGGACTTCTGGCCCTTCATGCCGCGGCCGGCGGTCTTGCCGAGGCCCGAGCCGGGACCGCGGCCGACGCGCTTGCGCTCCTTGCGGGCGCCCTTGTTGTCGCGAAGCTCGTTGAGTTTCATCTTCCGAACATCCTCTAACCGCCGCCCACTTGTAAGAGCAGCTAGTGATCCTTGCCCTATTCTTCAACCCGCACCAGGTGATGCACCTTGGCGATCATGCCGCGGACCGCCGGCGTGTCTTCCAGCTCGCGGGTCTTGTGCATCTTGTTCAGGCCGAGGCCCACCAGGGTGGCCCGCTGGTCCTTCGGACGCCGGATCGGGCTGCCGATCTGCGTCACCTTGATGGTTTTCTTCTGCTCAGCCATCGCTCTCTCCGGCCTCGTTCGCGGCCTCGGTTCCGTTTGCCGCGCGCGGCTGGTCGCCGCGGCGGGAGACGATATCGGAGACCTTCTTGGAGCGCTTGGCGGCGACGTCGCGCGGCGAAAGCTGCTGCGACAGCGCATCGAAGGTAGCGCGCACCATGTTGTAGGGGTTGGCGGAGCCCATGGACTTGGTCACCACGTCGCGCACGCCGAGGCTTTCGAAGACCGCGCGCATCGGGCCGCCGGCGATGATGCCGGTGCCGGCCGGCGCGGTCCTGAGCAGCACCTTGCCGGCGCCGTGCTTGCCGGCGATGTCGTGATGCAGGGTGCGGCCCTCGCGCAGGGGCACGCGGATCATCGTCTTTTTGGCGGATTCGGTGGCTTTGCGGATCGCTTCCGGAACCTCGCGCGCCTTGCCGTGGCCGAAGCCGACGCGGCCGCGGCCGTCGCCGACCACCACCAGCGCGGCAAAGCCGAAGCGCCGCCCGCCCTTCACCACCTTGGCAACGCGGTTGATGTGAACGAGCCGTTCAACCAGCTCGCTCTCTTCGCGCTGCATCCTATCGGGCCGTGCCATGTCTTGTCCTTCCTTGGCCGTATCGGCGCATTAAAACTCGAGGCCGGCTTCGCGCGCCGCCTCGGCCAGGGCCTTGACCCGGCCGTGATAGAGAAAACCGCCGCGATCGAAGACCACCTTGTCGACACCGGCCTTCTTCGCGCGCTCGGCGATCAGCGTACCGACCTTGCCGGCGGCCTCGACATTGGCGCCGGTCGCGGATTTGACGTCCTTGTCCAAGGTGGACGCCGCGGCCAGGGTCTGACCCTTCACGTCATCGATGACCTGGGCGTAGATATGCTTCGACGAACGATGCACCGACAGGCGCGGCCGGGCGCCGGCCTGCTTGGCCAGCTGCGTGCGGACCCGCTGGCGGCGGCGGTCGAAGAGTTTGTTATGAGCAGCCATGGCGTACCTACTTCTTCTTGCCTTCCTTGCGGAAGATGTATTCGCCTTCGTATTTCACGCCCTTGCCCTTGTAAGGCTCGGGCTTGCGGAATTCGCGGATCTTGGCGGCCACCTGGCCGACCTTCTGCTTGTCGATGCCCGAGATGATCACCGTGGTCTGATCCGGGCATTCGATGTTGATCCCCTCGGGGATCGGAAAATCGATGTCGTGGCTGAAACCGAGCTGCAGATTGAGGCTCTTGCCCTTGAGCTGCGCGCGGTAGCCGACGCCGTTGATCTCCAGCTTCTTCTGGAAGCCCTGCGACACGCCCTCGACCAGATTCGACGCCAGGGTGCGCTGCATGCCCCACATGGCGCGTGCCCGCTTGGTCTCGTCCCGGGGCGCGATGGTGATACCGCCCTCGCCCACGGAGACCTCGACGTCCTCGACGAAGCGCATGGCAAGCTCGCCCTTCGGCCCCTTGACCGAAAGTTCGCCATCGTTGAGAGCGGCGGTCACGCCGTTCGGCATCTCAATCGGTTTTTTGCCAATTCGCGACATGGATCTGCTCCCAAACCCGAGGGCCTAAAAGACCGTACACAAGACCTCGCCGCCGACATTCTGGTCGCGCGCTTCCGCATCCGACAGAACGCCTTTGGGGGTCGAAACGATGGAAATGCCGAGTCCGTTGGCGATGCGCGGCAGATCGCGCACCGACGAATAGACCCGGCGGCCGGGCTTGGAGACACGGTCGATGGCGCGGATCACCGGATCGCCCTCATGATATTTGAGCTCGATCCTGATGTCGGCCTTGCCGTCTTCATGCTCGACGCGCTCGAAGGCGCGGATATACCCCTCACGCTGCAAGACTGCCAGCACACGCTCCCGGTTCTTCGAGGCCGGCGCGTGAATGACATCCTTTCGGGCCCTTTGGCCATTGCGAATGCGTGTCAGCATATCGCCGAGAGGATCAGACATAGTCATATCAGTGTCGCTCCTTTACCAGCTCGACTTGGTGACGCCGGGGACCTGGCCCGCCGAGGCCAGCTCTCTCAGCGCAATTCTCGACATGCGGAACCGGCGGTAGTAGCCGCGCGGCCGCCCGGTGACCTCGCACCGGTTCCTGAGCCTGGCCGGCGCCGAATTGCGCGGCAGCTCCGACAGTTTCAACAGCGCCATGAAGCGCTCCTCGTCGGGCAGCGACTCATCGCGGGCCATGGCCTTGAGCGCGGCCCGCTTGGCCGCGTAGCGCTTGACCAGCTTGGCCCGGCGCTTGTTTTTCTCGATGGCGCTTTTCTTTGCCATTCCGTCCGTCTCCGTTGCCCTTTGCCTACTGCCGGAAGGGCATTTGAAAGCCCTCCAGCAGCGCTTTTGCTTCCGCATCGGTGCTCGCCGTGGTGCAGATCACGATATCCATGCCGCGCACCTCATCCACCGAGTCGTAATCGATCTCCGGGAACACCAACTGTTCCTTCAAGCCCAGCGCATAATTGCCGCGGCCGTCGAAGCTCTTCGGCCGCACGCCGCGAAAATCCCGGACCCGTGGCAGCGCGATGGTGACCAGGCGATCGAGGAATTCGTACATGCGGTTACCGCGCAGGGTGACCTTGACGCCGACCGGCATGCCCTCGCGCAGCTTGAACGTCGCGATCGACTTGCGCGCCTTGGTGACCACCGCCTTCTGGCCGGCAATCGCCGCCAGCTCCTCGGCCGCCTTGTTGACCAGCTTGGCGTCCTTGACGCCGTCGCCGACGCCCATATTGATGACGATCTTCTCCAGCCGCGGCACGGCCATCGGATTGTCGTAGCTGAACGCCTTGATCAGCTCGTCGCGGACCACCGCGTCATAATGCTGACGCAGGCGCGGCTGGGTGGCTTGCGGCTCAGACATCGATCACTTCTCCCGAGCGCCTGGCGACGCGCACCTTCCTGCCGTCCTTCAGGAACTTGAAGCCGATCCGCGTCGGCTTGCCGTCCTTGGGGTCTTCGATGGCGATATTGGAAAGCCGGATCGGCGCCTCCTTGCTCTCGATGCCCCCGGGGCCCTGCTGGCCGGGCTTCTGATGGCGCTTGACCAGGTTAACGCCCTGCACCAGCGCCTTGCCGTCCGCAGGGATCATTTTCAAAATCTCGCCCCGCTTGCCCTTGTCGCGGCCAGCGAGCACGACGACCTTGTCGCCTTTCTTCAGCTTCATCTTCGGTGCGGTCATCACAGCACCTCCGGCGCCAATGAGATGATCTTCATATGCCTCTTGGCCCTCAGCTCGCGCACGACCGGTCCGAAGATACGGGTGCCGATGGGTTCGTCCTGGTTGTTGACCAGAACCGCCGCGTTGCGGTCGAAGCGGATGGCAGTGCCGTCGGCGCGGCGCACTTCCTTGGCGGTGCGCACGATGACGGCGCGATGCACGTCGCCCTTCTTGACGCGGCCGCGCGGGATCGCCTCCTTGATCGAGACCACGATGATGTCGCCGACCGAGGCGGTCTTGCGCTTCGAGCCGCCCAGCACCTTGATGCACTGCACGCGCTTGGCGCCCGAATTATCGGCGACGTCCAGGTTCGTCTGCATCTGGATCATGGCCTATCCTCCAATAACGTCCTTACGTCCCGCCCCGTCGCTCAGCCGGCGCTCACCGCGGCGTCATCCACCACGCGCCAGGATTTGAGCTTCGAGATCGGCCGGCATTCCTCAATCCGCACCAAATCGCCCACCTTGAAGGCATTCGCCTCGTCATGGGCGTGATACCGCTTGGAGCGGCGCACGATCTTCTGCATCAACGGATGCTTGAACCGGCGTTCGACCTTCACGACAACGGTCTTGTCGCCCTTGTCGGAAACCACCACGCCGCTCAGAATTCGCTTGGGCATGCCCTTTATCCTTCGTCCTTCTTCTCGGCGCCTTGGGCCTCGGCCTTCAGCGTCCGAATGCGCGCGATATCGCGCCGCACCTGGCGCACCCGCGCCGTGTTCTCGAGCTGACCGGACGCCTTCTGGAAGCGCAGATTGAACTGCTCCTTCTTGAGGTCGACGAGCATCTGGTCGAGCTCGTCGCCGGTCTTCAATCGCAAATCCTGTGCCTTCATCGGACCGTCCTGTTCTCTAATCCTGCTGCGCGCCGGGCCGCATGACGAAGCGCGTGCCGATCGGCAGCTTCGCCGCCGCACGCTCGAAGGCGCCGCGGGCCAGGGTCTGGGGCACGCCGTCAAGCTCGAACATGATACGGCCGGGCTTGACGCGGCAGGCCCAATATTCCGGCGTGCCCTTACCCTTGCCCATGCGCACCTCGGTCGGCTTCTGGCTCACCGGCACGTCCGGGAAAATCCGGATCCACACCTTGCCGGCGCGCTTGATATGACGCGTCATGGCACGGCGCGCGGCCTCGATCTGGCGCGCGGTGACACGGCCGGGCTGCGTCGCCTTCAGGCCGTAGGCGCCGAAATTGAGCGACGTGCCGCCCTTGGCCAGGCCGTGAATGCGCCCCTTATGGGCCTTGCGGAACTTGGTTTTCTTCGGTTGCAGCATGGCGCGCTATCCCTGGCGAGCTTTCGGCGGGCGGCCATGCGGCACGCCGGACGATTGCGCGTCCTGCAAGCGGCGCTCTTGGGCCATCGGGTCGTGCTCCATGATCTCGCCCTTGAACACCCAGACCTTGACGCCGCAGATGCCGTAAGCGGTCTTGGCCTCAGCGGTGCCGTAGTCGATGTCGGCGCGCAAGGTGTGCAGCGGCACACGGCCCTCGCGATACCATTCCATGCGGGCGATTTCGGCGCCGCCCAGGCGACCGCCGCAATTGATGCGGATGCCTTCCGCGCCCAAACGCTGCGCCGCCTGCATGGCGCGCTTCATGGCGCGGCGAAAGGCGACGCGCCGCTCGAGCTGCTGTGCCACATTCTCGGCGATCAGCGTGGCGTCGAGCTCGGGCTTCCTGACCTCGACGATGTTGAGCGCCGCATCGGCGCCGGCCATCTCGGAGAGCTTCTTCCTGAGCTTCTCGATATCGGCGCCCTTCTTGCCGATGATCACGCCGGGCCGCGCCGAATAGATGGTGACGCGCGGCTTCTTCGCCGGGCGCTCGATGACGATCTTGGAGATCGCCGCCTGCGGCATGGTGCTGCGGATATAGTCACGGATCCTGAGATCCTCATGCAGCTGCCTGCCATACTCGTCACCGTCGGCATACCAGCGCGAATCCCACGTCCGGTTGATGCCCAGGCGCAAGCCGATGGGGCTGACTTTTTGGCCCATTATGCCTTCTCCTCGACTTCGCGCACGACGATGCGCAAGCGGCTAAACGGTTTTCTGATGCGCCCGACGCGTCCGCGCGCCCGCGGGCGAAAGCGCTTCATGGTCAAGGCCTTGCCGACGCTCGCCTCGGCGACCACGAGCTGGTCGACATCGAGATTGTGGTTGTTTTCCGCGTTTGCGATGGCCGATTGCAGCACCTTGCGCACCTCATGCGCCATGCGCCGGCGGTTGAACTCCAGCGAGGTCAGCGCCTTGGCAACGGCGAGGCCGCGGATCGATTCAGCCACCAGGTTGAGCTTCTGTGGCGAGCCGCGCACGAAGGTGGCCACGGCCATCGCCTCATTTTCCGCCAGGCGGCGCGGTTTTGCTTGCTTGCCCATGCCGTTAGCCCCTCTTCGCCTTCTTATCCGCGCCATGGCCGTAAAAGGTCCGCGTGGGTGAGAATTCGCCAAGCTTGTGGCCGACCATGTCCTCAGTGACATGGACCGGGATGAATTTGTGACCGTTATAAACGTTGAACGTCAGGCCGACGAATTGCGGCAGGATCGTCGAGCGCCGCGACCAGGTCTTGACGCCGCCCTTATGTTTGCCGCCCTGCGCCTCTTCCGCTTTCTTCAAGAGATAGCGGTCGACGAAAGGGCCTTTCCAGACAGAACGTGGCATAGATGAAGCTCCGGCGTCCTATTTTTTCTTCTTGCGCGCATGTCGCG
>JAKSBY010000431.1 GCA_022360855.1 Sphingomonadales bacterium
TCATACCAATCGGAGACATGCGGGGCCTCGGAGAAGTCGAAGTCACGCTTCTTCAGCGGCAACACCCAGGGCCAGCTGGCAATGTCCGCAATCGAATAGTCGCCGGCGAGAAACGGCCGATCCTTGAGCCGCCGCTCCATCACGCAGACGAGCCGGTTGACCTCGTTGAGATAGCGGGTCTGCGCATAGCTATGGTCGACGTCTTCAGCGACCTGGGGGGCATAGTTCCGGAAGTGACTGAGCTGGCCGGCCATGGGTCCGAGCCCGCCCATCTGCCAGAACAGCCACTGCAACGTGTCGGCGCGGCCGCGCGTGTCCGAGGCGAGAAACTGGCCGGTCTTCTCCGCCAGGTAGAGCAAGATGGCGCCGGATTCGAAGATCGCGACCGGATCGCCGTCGACATCGCGATCGACAATGGCCGGCATCCGATTATTCGGGCTGATGGCCAGAAACTCCGGCGCAAACTGATCGCCGGCGCCGATATTCACCGGAATCAGATTATAGTCGAGCCCGCACTCCTCCAGCATGATCGACACCTTCCAGCCATTTGGCGTCGGCCAGTAGTAGAGATCGATCATGGGGCGCGTCTCCGGCTGAAACGAATGGGACCAGGCATCGTTGCCCAGCGACGAGGCCGAGGCAAGCCGCGAATTCAGCGTTGAAGAAAATGTGAATTGGACCGGCAGCCCGCGGCGCGGCCGGAGAGCACGACGTGCCTATCCCAGGTTTTCGATCAGTTCGTCGAGTATTTCGGCGTGATCTTCGGTATCAGCCGGCTCAGCGTCGGCCATGGCGGTTTCTACGAACGAGACTTTACAGGCCGCGACCCGGGCGATGACCTCCGCCAGTTCGGCGAGCGTGAAGGGCTTCGCAAGGTAGTCGGAGAATCCCTGCTCGATATACCGTTCGCGGTCGCCGGCCATGGCGTTCGCAGTCAGCGCGACGACCGGCACCTTGGCGGTCGCGCCACCGGCCTCGCGCAGATGTTTGGCCGCGGACACGCCGTCCATTTCCGGCATATGAATATCCATCAAGATCATGTCAAACCGTTGCTGGCCGGCGATGTCGAGCGCCTGCTTTCCGTCCGAGACGATATGGTGGATGTATCCGAGCTCGCTCAGATAGGCGGCGATAATCCTCTGATTCACTTCATTATCTTCGGCCACAAGCAGCTTGAGTTGCCCGGCCGTGCCGGCCTCGGGTTGCGCACCCCCACCCGCCACCGATTGCGGCCGGTGCGCGGTCCGGCAACGGATGGTAAACCAGAAAAGGCTGCCCTCGCCGGGCTCGCTGGAAACGCCGATCTCGCCGCCCATGGCCTCGGTCAGGAGGCGGGAAATGGCAAGGCCGAGACCGGTGCCGCCGAACCTTCGCTGGGTGAAGGAATCGGCTTGTGTGAATCGATCGAAAATGCGGCCCTGCGCTTCCTTGGAAATGCCGATCCCGGTGTCCCGCACGACGGTCCTGAGCTCCTCGCTACCCTGTTCACCCGCCAGTTCCAGGCTCACCGAAACCATGCCCTCCTCGGTAAACTTGATCGCGTTGCCGATGAGGTTGAAGAGGATCTGGCGGTAGCGGCCGTCGTCGAACTCCAACCATGCCGGAACGCTCGGATCGACCTCGGTCAAAAGGCTGACGCCCTTCTCCTCGGCCGAATGGCGCAAGAGGCCGGCGACCGAATCGATCAGCCGGCGCACGTCATGGGTCCGCAGGTCGAGCTCGACGCACCCCGCCTCGAGCCGCGTATAGTCGAGGATGTCGTTGATGATATCGATCAGCGCACCGCTCGACTGGCGGATAAGCGACAATTTGCGGCGCTGATCGTCCCTCAGTTCCGTTCGTTCCAAAAGCTCGATCATGCCGATCACGCCGTTCATCGGCGTACGGATCTCATGGCTCATCATGGCCAGAAAGTCGTTCTTCGCGCTGTTGGCGGCTTCGGCCCGCTCGCGGGCGCGAACAAGCTGCTCGTTGCGCAGAGCGGCTTGCCTGACATTGGCCTGAAGCAGACCGAGGGCGGTGCCGATGCCGACATAGGCACCGTTCTCGACAACGATAAACCCCTTGAGCAGGGCGCCGGGCCGGTCGCTCACGATCATGTTGCTCAGGACATCGATATCCTCGCCCATTTCCACGATCAGCGGATCAGGGTCCATCAGATGGGTGACCGGCTTTCTCTCATACAGAGGGCGGCCGAAACGGTCCGCCAGCATCAAGGTCATGTCGTGTCGGTTGACCAGCCCGATGGGAACGCCCGCGTCCACCACCGCCAAGGCGAAGCAGGATTCGTCCGCGGAGAAGATCTCGTAGACCTCGCCGCAGGTCTGGCCGGGCCTCACCGGAGCGATGGAGCTTACAAGGTCGCCGATATCCAGCACAGATAGATTGCCCTGATAGGTGTGATCGTTAACGGGTGCAACTCGCGCAGGTTGCGCGCCTCTTGCCTAGTCGGTCGCGCTTAAGAAATGGCTAAACCGCCGATACTTCACAAATAATTCACAGAGACAGCGGCCGCGCCCGTCAATCTTGAGCCGATTTTAGTCGATCGTAGAGTTCTTGAGCCGCCTGCGAACCGGGAAAGTCGGAAGCGAAATTGAAGGCCGCTTCGAGTTCACGCTTGGCCTCCGCCTGACGGCCCAGCTTATCGAGCGCCACCGCCAGATGGTAGCGGATTTCCGGGTTTAGCGAGGCTTTGGCTTGAGCTTCGCGGAGCAAGCCGAGCGCCTCCTGCGGTTCGCCTTCGTTGATGAGTATCCAGGCCAGCGTATCGGCGATTGCGGCGCTTCCGGGGGCGGCCTCGCGGGCCCGTCGCGCGACTTCCAAAGCGCGTGGGTCTCCGGTGCGCGAATAGAGCCAGGCAAGGTTGTTCAAGGCGTTGCTGTCTTCGGGGTCGAGTTCGGAAACCCGCTCGTAGGTCGTCACGGCCGCGGCGTAGTCGGAGAGCCTGATCTGGCTCGATCCGAGAAGCCGCCAGGCGCCGACATCATCCGCATTCTCGGCAAGCCAGCCGTCGAGCAACTGAGAAGCTTCCAACGGGTCGCCGCGCGCGATCAGCGCCCGCGTCAGCCCGAGGGTGAGCGGCCGGCTTTGGGAGCTCTCGAGCCCCTTTCGGAACTCCCTGACCGCGTCGCCATACCGACGCGCTTCGAGATAGGCTTCACCGCGCACCCTATCGATAAACAGCGAATCCGGCACCAGATCCGCCAATTTGTCGGCAAGGTCGATCGCCGCGGCAAGCTCACCGGTCCGGGCCTGAAGGCCAATCAACGCCACATAGGCGGGAACATAGCCCTCATTGAAGGCGATCGCCCGCTGCAATGAGTATTTCGCACTTTCCGATTGGTTAGCCAGCACCTGCGCCTCGGCAAGGTTGGTCAGCGCCTGGGCGCGGTTTTCGGCGGTCTCGACAGACTGGGAATAGAGGGACGCCGCCTCCTCCGGCTTGTCCAGCGCCATCAGCATTTGCGCCCTGAAATTGCGAAACTGATAGTTATCCGGATGGGATTCCGA
>JAKSBY010000049.1 GCA_022360855.1 Sphingomonadales bacterium
CGGCACGGCGAGCGCCGCGGTCGTTGTCGGCGGCGCGGTCAATGGCGGGCGCGTCATCGCCGACTGGCCGGGCCTCGGCGGGCCCGATCTCTACGAGGGCCGCGACCTGCGGCCGACCCTGGACATGCGCCGGCTCTTCAAGGGGCTGCTGCACGATCATCTGAAGATTCCGGAACGCGGCCTGGAAACCGCCGTGTTTCCTGATAGCGCCGGTGAGCCGCCACTCTACGATTTGGTCAAAGTGTGATTTGATCCCGCCGGGCGTTTTTGGCGTATTACCCGCCAATGACGCGCCAAGACCCGATCATCGTCTGGTTCCGGCAGGACCTCAGGCTTGCCGACCATGCGGCGCTTTCGGCGGCCGTGGAGTCCGGCCGGCCGGTGATTCCGGTTTACATCCTCGACGATGCCGCGCCGGGCGCCTGGCGCATGGGCGGCGCCAGCCGCTGGTGGCTGCATGACAGCCTGAAGTCGCTCAGCCGCAGTCTCGCCGACCTCGGCAGCCGGCTGATCCTGAGACGCGGGGAGAGCGCCGCCGTGCTTGACAAGCTGGGTCACGAGACCGGCGCCGCGGCGGTCTATGCGAGCGCCGCTTACGAGCCCTGGGCGCGCGCTTCGGAGGCGCGCATCGATCCGAAGCTGTTCGAGGGCGCGACCCTCCACAGCTTCGATCAAATTCGCACCGAGCAGGGCCTGCCCTATCGCGTGTTCACGCCCTTTTGGCGCGCCTGTCTGAAGGCCGAACCGCCCGCCCGGCCGCTGCCCTCACCCCGCTCAATCCCGGCGCCCGCCGGCTGGCCGGCCTCGGACAAGCTGGAAAGTTGGCGGCTTACACCAGCAAAGCCCGACTGGGCCGGCGGCCTGCGCGAGACGTGGGAGCCGGGCGAGGCGGGCGCCCACGCCAGGCTCGCCCGGTTTCTCGATACCGGCCGGGTCGGCAGCTACGGGGAAGGCCGCGACTTTCCGGCACACGAAAAGACGTCCCGCCTGTCGCCGCATCTTCATTTCGGCGAGATCAGCCCGCGCCAGGTCTGGCACGCCGTCTCCGCCCTGCCGGGCGCTGGAGACGGCGGGCGGCAATTCCTGCGCGAGGTCGGCTGGCGGGAATTCTCCATCCATTTGCTGCTTCACGCACCGCATATGCCCGAGGCGCCGCTGAAGGCCGATTTCGAAGCCTTCCCCTGGTGCGAAGACGCGGCGGCGCTCACCGCCTGGCAGCGCGGACTGACCGGCTATCCCCTGGTCGATGCCGGCATGCGCGAGCTCTGGGCGACGGGCTGGATGCATAACCGCGTGCGCATGGTGGCCGCCAGCTTCCTGGTCAAGCACCTGCTGATCCACTGGCGGCACGGCGAAGACTGGTTCTGGGATACGCTGGTGGACGCGGACCTCGCTTCCAACGCCGCAAGCTGGCAATGGGTTGCCGGCTCGGGCGCCGATGCGGCGCCCTATTTCCGCATCTTCAACCCGACCATGCAGGCGGAGAAATTCGATCCCGACGGAACCTATATCCGCCGCTGGGTGCCGGAGCTGGCGCGCCTCGCGGCCGCCCATGTCCACGTGCCCTGGACCGCGCCGAGGGAGGTACTGGCGGAGGCCGGAATCCTGCTCGGCGAGACCTACCCCCGGCCCATCGTCGATCACGCGGCGGCCCGCGCCCGGGCGCTCGCCGCCTATGAGCGGATCAAGAAGGCCGCGTGAGCCGGCCCGCAGACACCGCCCGGCCGGCCCGGCTGCGCCTGTTCCCGACGCTCCTGGCCTATGGCGGGCCGGAATTTGCGGTTGCCGCGTTGCTCGTGGTCTATGCCTTCTTTCCGGTCTACTACACGCGTGTGCTCGGCTTCGACTTTGCCCTTGCCGGCGCGCTGATACTGATCACCCGGGTCTTCGACGTGATCACCGATCCCATGGCCGGGACGATTTCCGACCGCATCCCCAGCCGCTTCGGCCGTCGCAAGACGTGGATTGGCCTGGGCGCCATCGTGGTCGCGATTTCGGCACCGGCCGTATTTTTTGCCGAAGCCGGCATCGCGCCCGCTGAAATCGCACTCTGGACCGTCCTGCTCTATGCCGGCTGGAGCCTGATGGCGCTGCCGCACCGCGCCTGGGCGGTGGACCTGTCGCCCGTCTATCACGAACGCACGCGCATCGCGTCCGTGCGGGAGGCGTTTGGCCTGGCCGGCACGCTGGTCGCGCTCACCATCCTCGGCCTCGGCGCCGATGGCGGGCCGGAGGATATGGCGTATGCCTTCGGGATCCTGGGAATCATGGTTCTCGTCGCCGTGCCATTGACGACGGGCGTCGCCATCGCCCTGGTGCCCGATCGGCCCGACACCCGAAAGAGCGGCGCCGGCTGGCGCAAGGGACTGCGCGCCATCCGGCAAAGCCGGCCGCTGCGACGGCTGAGCCTGGCCTATTTCGTCAACGGGCTGGCCAACGGCATCCCGCCCACGCTGTTCGTGTTTTTCGTCGATGCAGTGATCGACCGGCCCGGGCTGACCGGCCTTTTTATCCTGACCTATTTCATCGCCGGTCTGGCGGGCATTCCCATCTGGACGCGCGTGTCGAAACGCATGGGCAAACACCGTGCCTGGGTCGTGGCGCTTGTCACCGCCTCGGTCTTCTTCATCCCCGCCGCCCTGCTCGGGCCCGGCGACATCGCCGTCTACCTCGCGGTCTGCATCACCACCGGGCTCTGCCTCGGTGCCGATCTCTTCCTGCCGCCGGCGATCCAGGCCGACGTGGTGGACGCCGATACGGTTGCGAGCGGGGAAGAGCGCGCAGGTCTCCTGTTTTCTGCGCTCAGCATGATCTCCAAGCTGGCGCTGGCGGTCTCCGGAGCAACGGCGCTCTGGGTGCTCGGCGCCTTCGGCTTCGAGGACGCGCTCGGCGCCCAAAACGCCGGCCGGGCGCTACTCGCGTTGGCCTTCCTTTATGCCTTCGTGCCGTCGCTCCTGAAGATCGGCGCGGCGGCCCTGATGTGGCGCTTCCCGCTCGATGAGGCGGCACAAATGGAGATAAGGAAAAAGCTCTCAGCCGCCGCGTGAGCCGTCGGCGGCCACGTGTTTGCGGCCATCGCCGTAGCATTGCGCCAGCAATGGCTGATCGGCCAGCGCGGCGTTTGCGGCGGGATCGAAAAGCGCGACCGGCTCATAGTCGATCCACGAGCCCTCGCCGCGCCGGCTGGCCTGAAAGCTCAGTTTGAGAAAACAGCCGGCGGCATCGTACCAGAGATCGATCGGGCCGATCTCTTCGATGCGGTAGCGGTGCGCGGCCGTCTCGCCCGTCGGTGTGCGAACCGTATCGGGACCGAGTTCGGAGATTGTGACCGCCATGGCCTTGCCGGTCTGCGTATTCAGAAGCTCGGCCTGATCGAGAAGCGCCGGGTTCCAATAGGTAGATGGAACGATGTCGCGATTGTGGCTCAGGGTCGTTCCGTTGACGGTCACCTCGAAGCGGTCGTCGAGCCGCACGCCCTCAACGTCGTATTTCTTGCCGTTGTCGTTGGTCCTGGTTCGGATCGATTGCAGCCGGCCGTCGCGCCAGATTTCCCGGTTGCTGTGCTCGTAGCGAAATACCGTGATGAAGGCGATCTTCACCTTCATCTTGATGGCGATGTCGACGACCAGAGCGCCGTCGTCTTCCGAAAAGGCAATCTGATGCATGCCGATCGTCTTTCCTTTACGGACGATATCGTGAAGATAGTCCGACGTCGCCGCGTCCCGGGCCGCCGTCAGCAAAGGAGCGGCCGCGGTGAGGATACCCGCGGCAATGACGATCTTCAGTTTTGGCATAAACACAAACCCGACAGACGGCACTTAATGGAAGCAACGCAGCGTGCCGGCGCTTGGATCACTACCGCCTCACGACTCCCCTTGTCACCCGCCGGCTTGACCGGCGGGTCCATATCGCGACCGCCTCGGCTACGGCACCATGGATTCGCCCATCAAGTCGGCGAATGACAGGGCGACAGGGCCAAACGCGGGGAATTGGAGCGGGTGACCGGGATCGAACCGGCGACATTCAGCTTGGGAAGCTGACGTTCTACCACTGAACTACACCCGCGCACCGTTGGAAACCTAAAGCCGGGCGAAATCGGAATCAAGCGGCGCTAGTACCCCTCGGCGCCGCCGCCGGCGCGGCGGGGGTCGGTGGCGCCATAAACGACGCCGGGGCCGGCCATCACCGTTTGCGTCGCGCCCAGGATGCGCGGCCGGCCGAACTGATGGCCGATCGCCACCAGTGCGGCCACCGTGTCCGGCGAGATGCCGGGTTCGATGAAGACGCGGTCGGGCAGCCACTGGTGGTGCAGCCGGGGCGCCGCCGTCGCCGCGGCGATGTTCATGTCGAACTCCATGACGTTGAGCAACATCTGCAGGACCGCGTTGATGATGGTGCTGCCGCCGGGCGAGCCGGTGGCCATCCACGGCCTACCGTCTTTCAAGACGATCACCGGCGTCATCGACGAGAGCGGCCTCTTGCCGGCCTCGATGGCATTGGCCTCGCCGCCCACCAGGCCGAAGGCGTTGGGCACGCCGGGCTTGGCCGAGAAATCGTCCATCTCGTTGTTGAGCAGGAAGCCGGCGCCCGTGACCGCGATGCCGTTGCCGTAGCTGAAGTTCAGCGTGTAGGTGTTGGACACCATGTTGCCGGCCGCATCGACCACGCTGTAATGCGTCGTGTTGGGCGCCTCGGCGCGCAGATCCTTGGCCGGCGCAATCTCGGCCGACGGCGTCGCCTGGCCGGGGTCGATAGCGCTCCGAATCTCGGCCGCATAGCCCTTGTCGGTGAGCGCCGCCACGGGCACCGGGTAGAAGTCCGGATCGCCGAGATATTCGCTGCGGTCCGCATAAGCGCGCTTCATGGTTTCCACGAGAAGATGGAGATAGGCCGCCGAGTTGTGGCCGAGCCGCCTGAGATCGTAGCCCTCCAACACGTTGAGCATCTGGATCACATGGACGCCGCCCGACGACGGCGGCGGCATGGCGATGATCTCGTAGCCGTCGTAGCGGCCCCTGACGGCCTCCCGTTCCACCGGCCGGTAGGCGGCGAGGTCTGCCATGGTGATCAGGCCGCCGCCCGCCTCCATCTCGGCAACGATCCTTTCGGCGACCCTGCCGCGATAGAAGGCCTCTGCGCCCTTCCGGCGGATGCGCTTCAGGGTCCAGGCCAGATCTTCCTGCACCCAGAGATCGCCGCCCGCGTAGGCCGAGCCGTCTTCCTTGAAGAAGTAGCGGGCCGAGGCCGGATGCCGCTGGAGCCGCTCGCCCCGCTGGCTCAGCGATTGTGCGATGGGGTACGACATGGCGATGCCGTCTTCGGCCATGTCGATAGCCGGCTGGATCACGTCTTCCAGCTCCATGGTGCCGTAGTTTTCCAACGCGTGCACGAGCCCGGCGACGGTGCCCGGAACGCCGGTGGACAAGAGCGAAAACCGCGCCAGATTGCGGTCCACATTGCCGGCCGCATCAAGGAAGAGGTCGCGATGCGCCGCCGCCGGCGCCATCTCGCGATAGTCGATGGCGATGGTGCGGTTCTCCTCGGCAAGGTGAATCAGCATGAAACCGCCACCGCCGAGATTGCCCGCCTGCGGCAGAGTCACGGCAAGAGCGAAGCCGGTGGCTACCGCCGCATCCACCGCGTTGCCGCCGGCCGCCAGCATCTCGGCACCGGCCGCCGCGGCGCGGCGCTCCTGCGCCGCAACCATGCCGTTGGGCGCGATAACCGGATTGAACCGCGCGTCATAACGAATGATCGGCGCCTGCTCGGACTGGGCAAACGCCGGCACGATCCAGGCCAAAGCGACGACGATGAAGAGGGCAAGACGAACCATAAGAGCTCCCGCGAATCCAAGTCGCGTAACATGGCCGAGCCCCGGAGCCAAAACAAGCCCCGGCTTGACCCGTGGTCGCGTTGCGCTAGAGTGGCGGCCGAGCGGTGATTTGGTCCGGCTGGCTTGCGACCGCTTCTATCAACTTGCTAAAAGGCCGGGTGCAAGCCCCGGTCACGCATGGCCGGGTTTTTTGTTGGAGAGCCGTCATGAAAAAGCGCGCAGGGATCGATCGCGAGGTGACCGCCAAATGGCGCCCGCAAACCCGGCTGGTGCGCGGCGGCACCATGCGCTCCGAGCATGGCGAGACCTCGGAAGCGATCTTCGTGACCTCCGGGTTCTCCTACGATACCGCCGAATCCGCCGAGGCGCGCTTCGACGGCCGCGAGGACGGCTACACCTATTCGCGCCAGACCAACCCTACCGTCACCATGTTCGAGGAGCGCATGGCGCTGATCGAAGGCGCCGAGGTCGGCAAGGCGACCGCTACCGGCATGGCGGCGATGACCACCGCACTCCTGGCCGGGCTCAAGGCCGGCGACCATGTGGTCGGCGGGCGGGCGCTGTTCGGCTCCTGCCGCTATCTGATGGACACGCTGTTGCCGCAGTTCGGCATCGAGACCACGGTGGTGGACGGCCGCGATACCGAGGCCTGGGCCCGCGCCGTGCGCCCCAACACCCGGGTGTTCTTCTTCGAGACGCCTGCCAACCCGACCTTGGATATCGTCGATATCCGCGCGATTGCCGATATCGCCCATGCCCATGACATCCGGGTGATCGTCGACAATGTGTTCGCCACGCCGTTGTTGCAAAAGCCGCTGGAGCTCGGCGCCGACATCGTCTGCTATTCGGCAACCAAGCATATCGACGGCCAGGGCCGCTGCCTCGGCGGCATGATCCTGTGCGACCGTGCGTTTCACGACGATTACCTGTACCCCTTTCACCGCCACACCGGCCCCATGCTGGCGCCATTCGAGGCCTGGGTGCTTCTGAAGAGCCTGGAGACCCTGGAGCTCAGGGTGACGAAGATGTGCGAAAACGCGGCCGTCGTCGCCGACCATCTGGCCGAGCGCCTGCCCGGCGTGCGCTACCCGGGGCGCACCGACTTCGATCAGCACGAGCTGGCCATGCGGCAGATGACGCTGGGCGGCAGCGTCGTCACCATGGAGCTGCCCGGCGGCCGCGATTCCGCCTTCCGGCTGATGAACGCGCTGGAGATCATCGATATCTCCAACAATATCGGCGATGCGCGGACCATCATTACGCATCCGGCGACGACCACCCACAAGGCGGTAGAGCCGGCCGATCAGCGCGAGATGGGCATTACGCCCGGCATGCTCCGACTGTCGGTCGGCCTTGAGGATGCGCGCGACCTTATTGCCGACCTCGATCAGGCGATTGAAGCGGCCGGCGGGTAAGGATAGACTTTCGCTCGTTGCGGCCAGGAGAGGCGGGTGCGAATGAGCGAAAACGCCACATATCATGCGATTACCCGCGGCATCAGCGTTTCGGTGATGCCGGCCTATCTTGAGTCGCGGTCCGAGCCGGACGACGATTATTTCCTCTGGGCCTATACCATCCGCATCGAAAACCAGAGCGTGGAGACGGTCCAGCTCCTGACCCGGCATTGGGTCATCACCGATTCAGTCGGCCGCGCGCAGGAGGTCAAGGGATCGGGCGTGGTCGGCGAGCAGCCGGTGCTGGAGCCTGGCGAGATGTTCGAATACACATCCGGCGCGCCCCTGCCGACACCGTCGGGCATCATGCAGGGCAGCTACCAGATGGCGCTCAATACCGGCGAGCTGTTCGACGTAAAGATCCCGGCCTTTTCGCTCGACAGCCCGTATGAAGACCGGCATCTGAACTGAGCGTCGCGCCGAGACGTGCTCGACCTTCGCCCCATTCTGTTTGTCATCGGCGTTCTGACGGCGACCTTCGGCGCCGGCATGCTGGTGCCGGCGCTGATCGAGATCGCGCAGCAGACCGTCGAGTGGCGCGTGTTCTTGTCGTCGGCGGGGCTGACGCTGTTCGTCGGGCTCGGTCTTGCGATTTCCAATCGGGGCACCGGCGAGGCCCTGAATATCCGCCAGGCGTTTCTCCTGACCACGGCACTGTGGGTCGTCCTGCCGGCCTTCGGCGCCGTGCCCTTCGTCTTCTCCGAGATCAACCTCTCCTTCACCGACGCCTATTTCGAGGCCATGTCCGGGGTGACGACGACGGGCTCGACGGTATTGACCGGGCTCGACGACGCACCCGCCGGCATCCTCGTCTGGCGCGCGCTTTTGCAATGGTTCGGCGGCATCGGCATCATCGTCATGGCGGTGGCGGTGCTGCCCATGCTGCGGGTCGGCGGCATGCAGCTCTTCCGCATGGAATCCTCGGACACGTCGGAGAAGATCCTGCCGCGGGCGGCGCAGATCGCCGGCGCCATCACCGCGCTTTATGTCGGCTTGAGCGCGCTCTGCATGTTCGCCCTGATCGTTGCCGGCCTGACGCCTTTCGATGCCGCCGCCCACGCCATGACGACCATCGCCACCGGCGGCTTTTCCACCTCGGACCTTTCCATCGGCAAGTTCGAAAATTTCGGCGCCGAGATGATCATCGTCGCCTTCATGGTCATCGGCAGCCTGCCCTTTGTGCTCTATCTGCAGGTGATCCGCGGCCGGCCACTGGCGCTTTGGCGCGACACTCAGGTGCGCGGGTTCTTCCTGATCGCCGCAACGATCGTGCTCTTGATGATCCTCTGGCTCGTCGTCTTCAAGGATTTCGCGCCGGGCGACGCCTTTCGCTACGGCACCTTCAACGCCGTCTCGATCATGACCGGAACCGGCTACACTTCGACCGACTACGGCGCCTGGGGCGCGTTCTCGATCACCGCATTCTTCTTCATCATGTTCATCGGCGGCTGCGCCGGCTCGACCTCCTGCGGCATCAAGATCTTCCGCTTTCAGGTGCTGGTATCGGCGATCATCGTGCGTCTGAAGCAGCACAACCGGCCGCATGGCGTGTTTGCGCCGCACTATAACCGACGACCGGTGCCGGAAAACGTGGTCAGCTCGGTCATGAGCTTCCTGTTCCTGTTCGTGGTGTCTTTCATCGTGCTGTCGCTGGCGCTGACGGCCACGGGCGTCGACTATGTGACCGCCATGTCGGGCGCCGGGACTGCGTTGGCGAATGTCGGCCCCGGCCTCGGCGAGGTGATCGGCCCGGCGGGGACTTTTCAGCCGCTGCCGGCGAGCGCGAAGTGGTTGTTGTCCTTCGGCATGGTGCTGGGCCGGCTCGAACTCTTCACCGTTCTCGTACTGATAACGCCGGCTTTCTGGAGAGGTTGATTTGTCCGCATTTCCCGAGACCACACTCGACTTCGTCAAGCGGCTGATTGCCATGCCGACGGTGAGCCGGGATTCCAATATGGAGCTGATCGGTTTCGTCGGTGACTACCTGACCGCCCACAACGTGCCTTTCCGCGTCTTCGAGGATCCGGACGAACCCAAGGCCAATCTGTTCGCCACCATCGGGCCCAAGGACGTGACCGGCATCATCCTCTCCGGCCATTCCGACGTGGTGCCGGTGGAAGGCCAGGTCTGGAGCGGCGATCCCTTCGCGCCCTGGGTCGCGGACGGCAAGCTCTTCGGCCGCGGCGCCGCCGATATGAAGACCTTCATCGCAGCCGCGCTCAGCCACGTCCCGGCCATGCTCGAACGCGGGCTGAAGCAGCCGATCCACATCGCGATCTCCTATGACGAGGAGGTCGGCTGCACCGGCGTGCACAGCCTGATCGAATACGTCGCCGCGCTCGCCACGCGGCCCCGGCTCTGCATCGTCGGCGAGCCCACGTCGATGCAGGTGGTCAACAGCCACAAGGGCATCAACAGCTTCCGCACCCGCATCACCGGCCAGGCGGCGCATTCCTCGGCGCCGCATCTCGGCGCCAGCGCGGCCTATGCCGCGGCGCGCTTCGCCGGCTTCATCGAACAGCTGGCGGCGGAACAGGCGGCTATGCCCGAAAGCGCGCTTTCCGCCGAAGCCAAGCGCTTCTCGCCGCCCTACACCACCTTCAACGTCGGCCGCATGACCGCCGGCACGGCGACCAACATCATCCCGAGCGAGGCGGAGCTCCTGTGGGAGTTCCGCAACCTGCCGGGCGCGGACACGACGGAACTCCGCGCCCGCATCGACGCCTTCGCCGAGACCGAGCTCACATCGGAACGCGTGCGGGTCGAGACCGAGGTCCTTGCCATCGCGCCACCGCTGGCAGCCG